>JAHFDE010000031.1 GCA_023249165.1 Candidatus Methylomirabilota bacterium
GATGATCGCCTTTACGGGCTCGACCGAGGTCGGGAAGCTCCTCATGCGGGGCGCGGCCGCGCAGGTTAAGCGGATCTCGCTCGAATTGGGCGGCAATGCCCCCTTCATCGTCTTTGAGGATGCAGACCTTGACAAGGCGGTGGCAGCAGCCGTGTCCTCCAAATTCCGGAACATGGGGCAGACCTGTATCTGCGCCAACCGCATCTACGTCCAGGATTCGATCCTCGAGTCCTTCACGACCAAATTCGTGGAGCGTGTCAGGCAGCTCAAGATGGGCAATGGCCTGGAGGAGGGGGTGCACGTCGGGCCCCTGATCGATGAGGGAGGATTCAAGAAGGTCTGCGCTCATGTCGAAGACGCCGTTGCCAAGGGGGCCAGGATCCTGACGGGTGGCGCGCCGCGCACAGATGGGCCGTTTGCCCACGGCCATTTCTTTGAGCCGACCGTCCTGGCGAGCGTCAAGAAGGGGATGCAGATCCTGGAAGAGGAAACCTTTGGGCCCGTGGCTCCGCTGGTCCCGTTCCGGGATGAGGCCGAGGTCATCCGGGCCGCCAACGACACGCGCTATGGGCTCGCGGCCTACTTCTACAGCCAGAATGTGAGTCGCTGCATCCGGGTGGCGGAGCAGCTCGAGTACGGGATTATCGGAGCGAATGACGCCATGCCCGCGGTTCCCCAGGCTCCCTTCGGCGGGCTGAAGGAGAGTGGGTTCGGCCGGGAGGGGGGCCGAGAGGGCATCGAGGAGTTTCTCGAAGTGAAGCTTATCTCCCTGGGCCTTTAGGGTCCAGGGTTACGGAGGACTGCATGAGTGTCCTTGAAGGCAAGTTGGAGCCGGGCATCATCACCACCACATTAGACTGGCTCTTCAACTGGGCCCGGAAGTCTTCCCCCTGGCCGATGACCTTCGGGTTGGCGTGCTGCGCCATCGAGATGATGGCCACCGGGGCCTCGCGATTCGACCTGGACCGCCTGGGGGCCGGGGTTTTCCGCCCCTCGCCGAGGCAGTCGGACGTCATGATCGTGGCCGGGACGGTCACGGAGAAGATGGCGCCCGTGATCAAGACCCTCTACGACCAGATGCCCGAGCCCAAGTGGGTCATCGCCATGGGCGCCTGCGCCATCTCCGGCGGGCCCTTTTACTATGACGCCTATCACGTCGTCAAAGGGGTGGATCTAGTCGTTCCCGTGGACGTCTACGTCCCCGGCTGTCCCCCTCGACCGGAGGCCCTCATCTACGGTGTGCTGAAGCTGCAGGAAAAGATCGAGCGGTCGACCATCGCCAAGAGGAAGGGGCCACCCGCCACTCAAAAGAGTTCATAGTTCAGGGTTCAGAGGTCGAGCGAGCTTTCCACCGAGCGTCCCTGCTGGTATCCATGAACCATGAACGGCTCGACTGAGGCCTCGACGGTGAGCCCTTCGGCAGTGAGCTCAGGGCCGAACTGCTCGGCCGAACCGCTCGCCGAAGTCTCTGAACCATGAACGAGTACGAGAGCGCAATGTCTCACCTGAATATCATCGACAGATCGGAGCCGGTCACCGACACCCTGGGCCGGCCACTCCGCGACCTCCGCATCTCGGTCACAGACCGCTGCAACTTCCGCTGCACCTACTGCATGCCGAAAGAAGTCTTCGGCCGCGACTACACTTTCCTCGACCGGCGCGAGCTGTTGACCTTCGAAGAGATCACACGCCTCACCCGGCTCTTCCGAGCCCATGGCGTCGAAAAGCTCCGCCTGACCGGGGGCGAGCCCCTGCTGCGCCGGAACCTCGACCGCCTCGTCCAGATGCTGTCCGGGATCCCGGGCATCGATCTGACCCTGACGACGAACGGCGCGCTCCTGGCCCAGCAGGCCAAGACGCTCAAGGCTGCGGGGCTCCAGCGGATTACGGTGAGCCTGGACAGCCTGGACAACGCCGTCTTCCAGACGATGAATGACGTCGGCTTCCCGGTCGAGCGCGTCCTCGAGGGGATTGAGGCCGCCGCCGCCGCGGGACTTGCCCCGATCAAGATTAACATGGTGGTTCAGCGGGGGGTCAATGAGGGAAGCATCATCCCCATGGCCGGCGCCTTCCGCGGGACAGGGCACATCGTGCGCTTCATCGAGTACATGGATGTGGGCCAGACGAACGGCTGGCGGCTTGACGATGTCGTCCCGGCCGCCGAAATCATTGCCCGGATCCACGCCGAGTGGCCGCTCGAGCCGGCGGACCCGCACTACCGGGGTGAGGTCGCACGGCGCTGGCGCTACCGGGACGACCGTGGCGAGATCGGCGTCATCGCCTCGGTGACCCAGGCCTTCTGCCGCGACTGCACCCGCGCACGCCTCTCCGCCGAGGGCAAGCTCTACACCTGCCTCTTTGCCACCGTGGGCCACGATCTGCGCGCGCTAGTGCGCGAGGGGGCCTCGGATGCTGAGATCAGTGCTGCTATGGCCCGGATCTGGGGGGAGCGCGCCGACCGCTACTCGGAGATCCGCTCGGCCGAGACGGTGGGGCTCCCCAAGATCGAGATGTCCTACATCGGAGGGTGAAGGAGTAGAGGAGGGGCCTCCGGCTCGAGCGGTCACCTCCGGTCAGTCCAGGCCCGGGCCGCGCCTCAACGGGCACCTCTCTGCATCATCCATATCCAACGTGTCCAACGTCCAATGTCGAGAATAGCGCCGGGTGCTGAGGACTGAGGTCGAACACCCGGCACCCAATATCTAACACCTAACACCCAAGACCGATGGAAGAAGCACGGTTGATCATTGCGGCCAGTGCGCGGGATGCCGACCTGTATTACGCCAGCCGCTTCCACGCCCCTGATCCGTTCCCCTTCTTCCAGGTGGGCAGGGAACGGGTGATCATCGTGAGCGACCTGGAACTCGGGCGGGCCAGGAGTCAGGCCGCCGTCGAGACCGTCCTCCCCCTCCGGACCTATGAGGATCGGGCGAAGGGTCGAGTGCCGCAGCCGACCATGCTCGATGCCGTCGAGGAGGCACTCCGAGAGCGCGGGATCGGTTGCCTCCTCGTCCCCGGCAGTTTTCCCGCGGAGTACGTCGACAAGCTGCGGGATCGCGGCTTCACGCTGCGGGTCAAGGAGGGGATCTTTTTCGAGGAACGGTTGACCAAGTCGGAGGCGGAGATCGCCTGGATCACGGAGGCCCTCCGGGTCGCCGAGGAGGCCATGGCCATCGCCATCCAGGCCATCCGCGAGGCCGAGATCCGGGGGCACGGCCTCTACCGAGCGGGCGCGCCCCTGACCTCGGAGGCCGTGCGGCGGCTCATCCATCACCTCCTACTCGACCGCGATTGCATAGCCGACCACACCATCGTGGCTGGCGGCGAGCACGGCAGCGACCCGCATCACGAAGGGACCGGGCCGCTGCCGGCCCATGAGCCCCTCGTGATCGACATCTTCCCCCGTTCGAGCCGGACCCACTACTTCGGCGACCTCACCCGCACCGTGCTCCGAGGCCGCGCCTCGGAGCGCGTGCGGCAGATGTACGCGGCGGTGCTCCAGGCGCAAGAGCAGGCGTTTTCCCTGATCCGCGATGGGGCCGATGGAGCTGCGATCCACCAGGAGGTGACGGCGCTCTTCGAGGGGTTGGGCTTTTCCACGGGGGAGGCGAACGGGCGGATGCAGGGGTTCTTTCATGGGACCGGGCACGGGCTGGGGCTCGAGATCCACGAACCGCCGCGGATCGGAAAACGGGGGGCGATCCTGCGCAGTGGAAACGTGGTGACTGTCGAGCCCGGTCTCTACTATCCGGGAGACGGAGGGGTGCGGATTGAGGATGTCGTGGTGGTGACGGAAACCGGCTGCCGGAATCTGACGACGTTCCCGAAAGTACTGGAAGTATAAGGGAAAGCGCGCCCAATGACCTTGACACGAGGGCCGCAGTATCGTATAATGCGAACGGCATTCAGGCAAGGTTTTCCCTGACACCACAAGAGGCACGGATGGCGCTGAACCTCCCGATTTACATGGATTACCACGCCACGACTCCTGTGGACCCGGAGGTCCTCGAGGCGATGCTCCCCTATTTTCGGGAGCATTTCGGCAATCCCTCCTCGCGGACCCACGTCTTCGGATGGACGGCCGAGGCGGCTGTCGAGAAGGCGCGGGAGCAGCTCAGCACCCTCATCGGGTGCAAGCCGATGGAGGTCGTCTTCACCTCGGGGGCCACCGAATCGAATAATCTGGCCGTGAAGGGGATCGCCTGGGCCTCTCGGGACCGCGGAAATCACATCATCACGACGGTCATCGAGCACCATGCGGTGCTCGATTCCTGTCGCCGCCTCGAAAAGGAGGGTTGTGACGTCACGTACCTTCCGGTGGACCGGAGTGGACTGGTGGACCCGTTGCAGATCGAAGGGGCGATCACCGACCGGACCATCCTGGTGAGTGTGATTGCTGCGCACAACGAGATCGGGACGATCCAGCCCCTCGCCGAGATCGGGCGGATCTGCAAGGCCCGGGGGGTCCTGTTCCATTCCGATGCGGCCCAGGCCCTGGGAAGGATCTCCCTGAGGGTGGATGACGCTCATGCAGATCTCCTCTCCTTTTCGGCCCACAAGTTGTATGGGCCCAAGGGGGTGGGGGCGCTGTATGTCCGCCATGTTCGGCCCGCCGTCAAGCTGATCCCCCTCATGGACGGCGGTGGCCAAGAGCGAGGGCGCCGGTCGGGGACGCAGAACGTCCCGGGGATCATTGGCTTCGGCAAGGCCTGCGAGGTGGCCTCGCGCGTGATGGCCGAAGAGGCCGAGCGGCTGACGAAGTTACGGGAGCGCTTAAAGGCAGGAATCTTGCGGCGGATCGATGGCGTCTATCTGAACGGGCATCCGGAGCGGCGCCTGCCCGGGAACCTGAATCTGAGCTTTGCCCGGGTCGAAGGGGAAGCCCTCCTCCTGAGCATGAAGGATGTCGCCGTCTCCTCGGGCTCCGCGTGCACCTCGACGCGCATGGAGCCCTCCTACGTCCTTCTTGCCCTGGGGGTGGGCGAAGAGCTGGCCAGCGCCAGCATCCGTTTTGGTCTCGGACGGTGGAGCACCGAGGAAGAGGTCGATTTTACCATCGAGAAGCTGGGAGAGCGGGTGGGGCGGCTTCGGGCCATGTGGAGTGGTTGGCCCGGGGCCGTGGAACGCATGGCGAGTGCCCGGGAGGCATCCGCATAACGTCTGGAAAGAAGGGGACATTCAGGCAATGAGGAGGTCGAAAGGACGATGGTTACCATAACAGCAACGGCGGCAGCGAAGTTGAAAGAGCTGATGGCCAAGGAAGGGATTGAGGGCCAGGGGCTGCGCGTCCGGGTGATGGGCGGCGGCTGCTCTGGGTACCAGTACCAGATGGCCTTTGACGCCCCCCGGGAGGGGGATCGGGTCATCGAGCATGACGGGGTCAAGGTGGTGATCGACTCCAAGAGCCTGCTCTTCCTGGCTGGAACGGAAATCGACTATCAGGAGGGACTGATGGGGGCCGGTTTCGCCATCAAGAACCCCAACGCGAAAGGCTCCTGCGGCTGCGGCCAGTCGTTTCAGGCGTAAGATCTTCTTTGTGGGGAGCGCGAGCAGAGGAGGGATGCTCGTGAAGCTTGAACTGCTCGATCAGGAGCAGCCGGACCGGACGGTGGAAGAGGAGATCAAGCGCGGCGTCCTCTTCACGACCCTGGAGAAGATGCTCAATTGGGCGCGGAGCTCTTCTCTCTGGCCGGCCACCTTTGGGCTCGCATGCTGCGCCATCGAGATGATGGCCACTGCCGCCTCCCGATTCGATCTTGCCCGATTCGGGGCCGAGGTCTTTCGCGCTTCGCCCCGCCAGGCGGACCTGATGATTGTCTCGGGCCGGGTCAGCAAGAAGATGGCCCCGGTGCTCCGGCGGGTATACGACCAGATGGCCGAACCCAAATGGGTGATTGCCATGGGGGCGTGTGCCTCCTGTGGCGGGATCTTTAACGACTACGCCATCGTGCAGGGGGTGGACAAGATCGTGCCGGTGGACGTGTACGTGCCCGGGTGTCCACCACGCCCAGAGCAGTTGATCCACGGCATCATGCTGCTTCAGCAAAAGATCGCCAAGGAACGTCACCGGCCAGAGGATCTGGTGCACCTGCCCTGGCGGCGGCAGGGCGCATGACAATCGGGAAAACAGCGCAAGTCACCGGGAGAGTGTTGTGAGCGAGGAGGAAACGATGACCACCCATACCGAAACTCCGCCCCGCCCGCAGGTGCCCAAGCGCACCGAAGAGCTGGACGAGGTGGTGATCCGTTTCGCCGGGGACTCAGGGGACGGGATGCAACTCGCCGGGATGCAGTTCACCAACGAGACGGCAGTGGCGGGCACGGACCTCGCGACGCTCCCCGATTTCCCTGCCGAGATCCGGGCGCCCGCCGGGACGCTCTTCGGGGTGAGCGGCTTTCAGGTCAATTTCAGCAGCCACGACATCTTTACCCCCGGAGACAACCCCGACGTCCTGGTCATGATGAATCCCGCAGCTCTCAAGGTGAATCTCCGGGATCTCAAGCCGGGCGGGATCATCATCGCGGATACGGCGGAGTTCACCGAGAATAACTTGAAGAAGGCCGGCTTCGCCACCAGTCCCCTCGAGGACGGCTCTCTCGCCAAGTATCAGG
Organism: Candidatus Methylomirabilota bacterium; assembly: GCA_023249165.1. GTDB lineage: Bacteria > Methylomirabilota > Methylomirabilia > Methylomirabilales > CSP1-5 > CSP1-5. The sequence goes on from JAHFDE010000031.1 coordinate 6,613, forward strand.
TCTTCCCGGTGGACATCACCCAGATGACCCTCCGCGCCGTGGAGGGGTTGAACCTGAACACGAAGGTGGCGAGCCGGTGCAAGAACTTCTACGCCCTGGGGCTGACCTCGTGGTTGTTCACCCGGCCCATCGACCCGACGATCCGCTGGATCGAGGGCCGGTTCAAGAAGACGCCGGAGCTGGTCGATGCCAACATCCGAGCCCTCAAGGCGGGGTACCACTTCGGCGAGACGGCCGAGATGTTCGCCGTCCAGTATGAGGTCAAGCCGGCCCGTCTGGTCCCGGGGAAGTACCGGAACATCACGGGGAATTCGGCCACCGCGTTAGGGTTCATCGCGGCGGCGGAGCGGGCGGGGCTCCCCCTCTTCCTGGGCAGCTATCCGATCACTCCGGCAAGCGACGTGCTCCACGAGGTTGCGAGCTACAAGAATTTCAATGTGTACACCTTCCAGGCGGAGGATGAGATCGCAGCGGTGGGGGCAGCGCTCGGGGCGGCGTATGGAGGGGCGATCGGGATCTGTACCACGAGCGGCCCGGGGATGCTGCTCAAGCAGGAGATGATCAACCTGGCGGTGATGGTGGAGCTTCCACTCATCATCGCCGACATCCAGCGTGCAGGCCCCTCGACCGGCATGCCGACCAAGACCGAGCAGGCGGACCTGTTGATGGCAATATACGGGCGGGCCAGCGAATCCCCCGTGGTCGTCCTGGCCCCGGCGACTCCCGGCGAGTGTTTCTTCATGGCCTTCGAGGCGGTGCGGCTCGCCGCCAAGTATATGGTCCCGGTGATCTATATGTCCGACGGCTATCTGGCCAATGGGGCCGAGCCTTGGAAAATCCCGAAGGTAAGCGAGCTTCCCCAGATCGATGTCCAGTTCCGCACCAGTCCCGAGGGGTTTCAACCCTATCTTCGGGACCCGGAGACGTTAGCCCGGGCCTGGGTGAAACCGGGGACACCGGGGCTCGAGCATCGGATCGGAGGCCTGGCGAAGGAAGATGTCACCGGTCATGTGAGCTATGATCCGATCAATAATGAAAAGATGGTGCGGCTGCGCGCGGAGAAGGTCGCCCGCGTCGCGATGGATATCCCCCGGACCGACGTTCGCGGCGATCCGTCCGGCAAGCTCCTGGTGATCGGGTGGGGGAGCACCTATGGCGCCCTCGTGGAGGCGACTGAGCGGGTGCGCGCCCAGGGGAAATCGGTCTCCCATGTCCACCTCCGGTATCTCAATCCGCTGCCGCCCGATCTGAAGGAGATCATCCGGCGGTTCGAGAGGGTCCTGGTTCCTGAGTTGAATACGGGCCAGCTCTTGAAGATCATCCGGGCGGAATATCTCGTGGATGCCAAAGGGATGAACAAGATCCAGGGGTACCCCTTCAAGGTGGGCGAGCTCATGCAGAAGATCCAGGAACTCTTGGAGGAATGAAATGAGTCAGGCAGCCACGCCGATGCTGAAATTGACCCGCAAGGATTTCATGTCGGACCAGGAGGTCCGCTGGTGCCCGGGCTGCGGGGATTACGCCATCCTGGCGCAGATGCAGAAGGTCCTGCCCGAGCTGGGCATCCCCCGGGACCAGTTGGTCTTTGTCTCCGGGATCGGCTGCGCGAGCCGCTTCCCCTATTACATGAATACCTACGGCTTTCACACGATCCACGGCCGCGCTCCGGCGATTGCCACGGGCCTCAAGATCAGCCGGCCGGAGCTTCACGTCTGGGTGGTGACGGGGGACGGCGACGGCTTGAGCATCGGGGGGAACCACCTCATCCATGCCCTGCGCCGGAACGTCGACATCAAGATCCTCCTCTTCAACAACCGGATCTACGGGCTGACCAAAGGGCAATACTCCCCCACCTCGGAGCTCGGGAAGGTGACCAAATCCACGCCCTTCGGGTCGCTGGATTACCCCATCAACCCCATCGAGATTGCCCTGGGGGCAGAGGCGACGTTTGTCGCGCGGAGCGTCGATGTAGAGACCAAGCACCTGCAGGAGACGTTAAGGCGAGCCCACGAGCACAAGGGCTCCGCCTTCATCGAGATCCTGCAGAATTGCAACGTCTTTAACGACGGGGCGTGGGAACCGATCACGGATCGTGCGACCAAGGGGGACCACCAGTTGGTCCTCGAGCAGGGCAAACCCCTGGTCTTTGGGAAGAACCGAGAGAAGGGGATCCGCCTCGGAAAGGATATGAACCCCGAGATCGTGACCCTGGGGGAGGGGGTGGATACATCCCAGCTGCTGGTCCATGATGAGACCAACCCGAGCATGGCCTATATCCTGAGTCGGCTCGGGCCGCAATTTCCGACACCCATCGGGGTCTTCCGGGCGGTGAAGAGGATGACCTATGATGAAGGGGCCAACGCCCAGATCGAGAGCGCCAAGAAGCGACTCGGACCGGGGGATCTGGAGGCCATCCTCAACCGGGGAGACACCTGGGTGGTCAAGTAATCAGTACACCGCCTTCCGCTCTGTCATACCGGCTGGCGCCCAGGGGCTCCCTGGGCGCCTGTTTTGTGCGTCTCGGTGATTCACCGAAGTATCGCGGACGTTGGGGTGCGAAAGGAGGAGGCTATGGCCCTCGCCGTGGGACAGAAGGCGCCCGATTTTACCCTCGTGGATACCGAACGGAAGGCACGAAGCCTTGCGGAGTTTACAGGAAAGAAACTGATTCTGGCCTTTTATCCCGCCGCCTTTACCGGTACCTGCACCAAGGAGATGTGCGCGTTCCGGGACAGTCTGGGAGGCCTTGGCGCAGCGGTCCTCGGCATCAGCGTGGATACTCCCTTTGCCAATAAGGCCTTTGCCGAGCAGAACAAAGTCAACTTTCCCCTCTTGAGTGACTATACACGCCAGGTCGTCACGTCGTATGGCGTCCAGTTCCCCAATCTGGCGGGGCTGACGGGATACACGGCGGCCAAGCGGGCGGTCTTTGTCCTGGACGGAGCGGGGGTGATCCGGTATATGTGGGTCTCCGATGACCCGACGAAGGAGCCGAATTACGAGGAGGTCAAGAAGGCAGTCCAGCAGATCAAGTAGGGCCATCGGCCCCCAACGCCGGAGGCGTGATGGAATTGGTTCTGGCCAACCACAGTAGCTATCCCAGGGTCGGTGCCAGCAGGGAGCAGCAGCGCCTCCGGCGGGCCTACGCGCAGCGGGAGCGGGGAGAGATCTCGGCGGACGACTTCAACCGGATACAGGATTCGGTGGTGGCGGAGGTCATCGAGGAGCAAGCCCACGCAGGCTGCGAGCTCTTGACCGATGGCCAGATCCGATGGGTCGACTCGATCTCCCATCTGGCCGCAAGGCTGGACCAGGTCGAGATCAACGGCCTGCTCCGGTATTTTGACACGAACTTTTATTTCCGGCAGCCCGTGATCAAGGGAAGGGTCGCCGGGAATGGACCGCTGGTCGTGGAGGAGTTTCGGTACGCCAGGGCCGTCTCGCCCCGTCCGATCAAGCCGGTCCTGACCGGCCCGTACACATTGGCCGCGTCCTCTATCCGGGAGACCCCCCTCTACCGCGACCTTCCCACCCTGGTGCTGGATCTGAGCGAGGTCTTGGCTCAGGAGGTCCGCGCCCTGGCGGGTGCGGGGGCGGAGGTGATCCAGGTCGAAGAGCCAGCCATCCTGAAACACCCCAAAGATCTTCGCCTGCTTCATAAGGCCCTCAAGCTTTTGAGCCAGGCCAAGGGATCTTCACAGCTCGCCCTGTACACCTATTTTGCGGATGCCACCCCACTCTACGAGTCCCTCCAGGAACTTCCGGTGGATATCCTGGGGCTCGACTTCACGTATGCACCGAGGCTCCCCGAGACGATCGCCAGGCTGGGCTCCCGGAAGACCTTGGGCCTCGGGCTCATTGACGGTCGCAACACCAGGATGGAGGCCGCGCCGCAGGTCTTTCCCATCCTGGAAAAGATCCTCCCGCGTCTTAGCGGAGGGATCGCCTATCTCAACCCCTCGTGCGGGCTCGAATACCTGCCGCGGGACAAGGCGGTGGCGAAGCTGAGGCTCATGAAAGAGCTGCGGGATACCTTCCTGCAAAGGGGAAAGAGATGAGCCGAGCCAAGCTCGAGAAGTTGGGGCTCACGCTGCCGCTCTTGCCCACGAGCACGGTCGGGAGCTTCCCCAAGCCGGATTATCTCCTGCAGGCGAGAGCACGGTTCGCCCGAAAGGAGATCGCCCAGAAGGAGTTAGAAGCCCTGGAGAAGAGGGCCACTGAGTTCTGGGTGCAGCAGCAAGAGGAGATCGGCCTCGATGTCCTGGTGGATGGAGAGCAGTACCGCGGGGACATGGTGGCCTATTTCGCCGACATCATGCCCGGCTTCCGGATGGGCGGACTGGTACGATCCTACGGGAACCGCTACTATCACAAACCGATCATCGTCGGAGAGATCAGGTGGCCTGGCCCCATGACCGTGAAGTGGTGGAAGTTCGCGCAGGGCCTGACCAGCAAGCCCATCAAGGGGATGCTCACCGGCCCTTACACCATCATGGACTGGTCCTTCAACGACTACTACACGGACCGAAAGTCTGCCTGCCTCGCCTTAGCCGGAGCGATCCGAAAAGAGGTCGAGACCCTGGTAGAGGCGGGGGCCAAGGTGATCCAGATCGACGAGCCGGCGCTGTCGGTCCGTCCGGAAGAGCTTCCCTTTGCCATCGAGGCCATGCAGATGGTGACGGATGGCGTCCCCGCCTATTTCATCACCCACATCTGTTACGGGGCCTTTGAGTTCATCTATCCAAGGATGTTGCGATTCCCGGTGCATAACTTCGACTTGGAGATGTCCAATAGCGGGTTGGACCTGATCGGTCTCTTCAAGAAACACCCGTTCAATAAGGATCTCTCCTTCGGGGTCCTGGATGTCCACTCCCACAAGATCGAGAGTTCGGCGCTGGTCAAGGAGCGGATTGAGAAGGCGCTACAGGTAATTCCGAAGGAAGCCCTCTGGGTCGATCCGGACTGCGGCCTGAAGACCCGCACGGTCGAGGAGGCCCAGGGGAAGCTCCGATCGATGGTGGCGGCGGTCAAAGAGATTCGGCAGGCCTTGGACAAGACGCCAAAGAGAAAGCAAAGGAGAATCGAGGTGGGAAGCGTCGTCAAAAAGCGGCGGAAGAAGATCCGCAAGCACAAGTACAAGAAGATGCGCCGCCGCATGCGCCATAAGAAGAAGTAAGCAGTTATCGACGTGCCCGGTCCGGCCGTTCGGTACCTCGTCGCAACGACCCCGGCGTCGCGAGGAGCGAGTTTTCCTTGCCCTCGCGCCCGGGGTCTTTTTGTAGTAGCCTGAGACAACGGTGTTCCAAGAGACCTTGTGGGACCCTGGAGCTTCCGGAAGAAGGTCCTGAATGGGAGGAGGGCATAAGAAGAGATGGGGGAGGGAAAGCTCACCAAGGAAGCGTTGGAGCAGTTTATCAAGGAGCAGTGCCCTCTTGTGGATGAATTCGGGATCACGTGCGAAGAGCTTGGCGAGGGGTATGCGGTGGTCCGCATGAAGTATGACGAGCGATGGTTGAGGCCGGGAAGATACATCATGGGTGGGATGTTGATGACCCTGGCCGATATGGCTATCTACTGTGCGATCTTGAGTGTGGTCGGGCTGAAGCCGATGACCGTGACGAACGAGTTGAAGATCAACTTTTTGCGCCCAGCCGTCGGGGGAGATGTCCTGGCCCGGGCCGAAGTGCTCAAGGCGGGGCGGCGGATCGTGTACGGGGAGATCCGGCTCTTCATGGCGGATGATCCCAAAAAGCTGATCGGCCACGCGACCAGCAGTTACATCCAGCCCGACGGGTAGGACTTGAGCAGTTAAGGCAGCGAAAGAAAATCCATACCCCCATGTTCTCCGGTGGCCGTCACCCGATCACGGTGAGGCCGAGGGCCCTGAAGTCTTTATCAAAGGAGAGACAGGGAATGTTGTCCAGAACCGTGGTCGCGACGACGAAGGAGATCGCATCGCAGAAAGAGAGTCGCCGTGACCTCACCTGGCGACGGAATACCTGCTCCGCTTCAGCGAGAAGCGCGCCGGTGACGGGGACAAGGGACAGCACCGGCTTCATGGTATCGAGGAACTCGATGGCGGCCTGAGGATGCAGGCGGTAAGTAAAGAGCGTGAGCGTTTCGCTGACCACTTCCCATGTCGAGAACATCAGCATCCTCTGGGTGCGACACTGCTCAAGGAGCTCCCCCGCGCGACGGTAGTATCGATCGCCGCGTGCGAGACACGCATAGAAGAAGCTCGTATCGCAAAAGAGACGGTCCACAGGGATCATCGCACGCTCCCTTTGGAGCCGTAGAGGTGTTCCTTGACGCGTACAGAAATATCGCGCGCGCGGGCCTTGAGGCCTCTTCGGGCGAGCCTCTTCCGGAGCTCCAAGAGCTTTCGGGCGGCCTCGCCCGGTTCGGGCGCCGGTTGGATCGCGCGCAGTTCGGCGACCGCTTCGTCCCGGACTGTGATCTGGATTGCGGTCCTCGGGTCCTTTTGGACCGCCTTGACAAGGGCAGGAAGCTTGCGGCGGGCGTCGCTAATGGGAATCTTCATGAGACATCCCCTCCCATCAAGTGTACAAATGATACAGAATGTACAAAATATGTCAAGGCAAATCCTCGGCCTCTTGATAGGCGCGAACGGTAAGGGGTCAGAGCCATCAGAAGCGAAACCAGTGCGGAGGGTGGGGTAAGACCATGGAAGGCATAGAGCGGTGTGACTTCATCGCATTGATCGTCAGGGACATTCGGGTGGCGGTCCGCTTTTATCAGGACACCCTGGGGCTTAACTTGCGGTTTGTTGACGGGGACCACTATGCGCTCTTTCAGGTGGGTGCGGCGAAATTGGCCCTGCAGGTGGCTCGTCCGGCCGGTCCTGACTTGCCCGTGGTCGATGATCTGATCGCGCCGACCCCCCAGCGGGGCGCATCGGCCCTTGTGGCCTTCGCTGTCAAAGATGTGGATCGGTGGTGTACAACCCTCAAGGAGCGGGGCGTGGCGATCTCGCGTGAGCCGGCGGATTACCCATGGGGCGACCGGGAGTTCTCGGTTCATGACCCGGACGGCCACGTCTTGATCTTCCATGGGCCATCCAAGGGTCGAGCGTGAGGAAGCGCCTGTGGGCCCTTGTGGGGGCGGATCGCCTTTCGCCGACCTCCCGGCGGAAGCTCGGCATCGTTGCGTTCCTCTACTTCCTTGAGGGGGCCCCTCCCGCCATTCTCTGGGAGGTCCTTCCGGTCTATTTGCGCATTAGCGGTGCCTCCCTCACGGCTATTGGGGGGCTCAGGCTTCTGGAGCTTCCCTATTCCCTGAAGTTCTTCTGGTCCCCTCTGGTCCAGCGGTACGGCGATCGACGGGCCTGGATTTCTGGCTGCTTGGTGGCTGCGGCCGGCGCGATCGCGTTGATGCCGTTCGTGGAGGTCGCGCATCCCGGTTGGGTCATCTTCGGCCTTGTGCTGCTCCTGGCGGCGGCCTCGGCCACGCAGGACGTGGCCATCGATTCATACACCGTGGCCCTGGTCGATCCGCCGGAACAAGGGGCCGCCAATGGCATTCGGGCTTCAGCCTACCGGGTGGCGCTCGTGCTGGTGGGCGGAGTTCTGCTGATGTTTGCCCCCCTCATGGGGTGGACGGGGCTCTTCCTGACCGCTGGCGCTCTGCTCATTGGCCTCGCCATGGCCGTCCCCCGCGTCCCTCGGCTCGATCCTCCTCCCGAGGCCCGCCGGGCCTGGAAAGCCGGATTTCTGGAGTGGGTCGGGACCTGGCGTGCCGTCCCCCTGGTGCTCTTCGCCCTCTCGTACAAGCTGGGGGAGTTTGCCATCGGACCCATGCTCAAGCCTTTCTGGGTGGACCAGGGGCGGTCCCTCTTCGAGATCGGCCTGGTACCCACCAGCATCGGCATCGGGCTGAGTGTGGCAGGGGCGTTGGCAGGAGGCGGGTTTATCGCCCGCTTCGGGGTCTTTCACGGTGTCTGGGCCCTGGGGCTCCTCCAGGCCGCGTCCAATCTTGGGTATGCCGTGGTGGCGTGGGGGAATCTGGGCCGGCTTGGCCTGTACGGGGCGTCAGTCTTTGAGTCCTTCACCGGCGGGCTCGGGACAGCGGCCTTTCTCGCCTTCCTCATGAATGTCTGCGAGAAGGAGCACGCCACGATCCAGTACGCCTTCCTCTCGTCTCTCTTCGCCCTCACCGGGCGATTGGCAGGGGCCGTGAGCGGTCTCGGCGCCGAACGGATGGGATATGGAGACTACTTCGCGTTGACCTTCGTCTTGTCGCTTCCCTCCCTTGCCCTCTTGCCCTGGCTGAAGCCCTGGATCCGCGAGACTCCCGCTGTTTAGGCCCTGAAACTCAGTCGCCAATGATGAAGAAGGGGCAGGCCAATCCTTGCGAAGAAGCAGCTCCTCGATCCGGTAGGCGTGAAAGAAGTCGTGCAACGCCAAGTGCCGGAACATCGTAAATACCGAATATGAGTTATACTCCTCATGCCGTGCCGTTGTCTTGGTCGCAAGACGCTGGGTCGCACCGGTTCACCACAACGCCCAACTGTTCACGACATGGTTTCTGCATAATATCACCCATGGGGCTCCGGGTCAGCATGAGTCCGGTCCAGGCCAGTGCACTACCAGTAAGTCGTCCGGGAACCCTCAATGCAACCCGGCAAAGAAGTACACACTTATCGCCACTCCAAAAATCGCCAGAGCCAGATTGGCGAACACACCAATGTTAACCCAATAGCCCTCCGGAATTTCCACCGGCTTGAGCGTCCTCAGGACGCGTCGGTACTGGACTGCGGCAAGAAGTGCCACGATGGCCCCGAATAGAATGAAGGCAATACCAACCCAAAAGGAGGTGTCTCTCTGCAATACCTGTCCCTCCTTTGACATGAACATATGCACAAACAAACCAAAACGCTCGATGACAAAGCCAAAAGCCATCAACGCAAGACTGGTACGGGTCCAAGCGAGTAGAGTACGTTCAGCCGCGAAAAATACTCTCGGGTCATTCAGATCAGACACAGCCCCTCCAAGCGCCTAACTGTTGAGCATATGGTTCCAGCATAATATCCCGGATAAACTCTGGGCCAACATGAGACCGGTCGACCCCCTGCGCGAGGTGCGTCATTATCGTGGTCTTGCCCGGGACCGCTGTCAAGCCGATTTTGTCGTGCGTTACAGATGCATGCTTAGCCCTCGTAATTCAGGGGATGGGACATGCTCGGGGCGATGCGTCGGGGTGATGAAGGTGAAGAGGGTACGGACGTCGGGTCGGCCACTGGAACAGGGGCCGAAAATTCTACTTGACACAACTTCTATTATTTGCTAATTGTCACAACATGAAAATGATTAAGCCGGTTCGGCTGGCCAAGCTCGAGGCGAACGAGTCCCACGTGGAGGCGCTGAAGGCGCTCGCCCATCTGACGCGCCTGCAGGTCTTCTTCTTCCTGGTCCGGGCGCGGCGGGAAGTGCCGGCGGGAGAGATCCAGGAGGCCGTGCGGGTACCGGGGCCCACTCTCTCACACCACCTGGACCTCTTGCGCCGGGCCGGGTTAATCCAGAGCAGGAGAGAAGAGCGATACGTCTATTATTCCGTGCGGCGGGAGATGGTCTCGGAGCTGGTCCGGCTCCTGACCGCCTGTTGTTAGGTAAGGAGGAACGCCATGAGCGACCAAGACATTGTGACGAGCGTCAAGGAGAAGTACGGGCAGGCAGCGCTCAGGATCACGAGCGGTGGTGGCGGCTGCTGCGACTCCCAGTCGTCAGGCATCGAATGCGGTCCCATCACATCCAACCTCTACGCAGCCGACGAGACCGCCGGACTACCCGCTGAGGCCATTCAAGCCTCGCTCGGCTGCGGCAACCCCGTGGCGCTCGCCGAGCTCAAGCCGGGCGAGACCGTCCTAGATCTGGGCTCGGGAGGCGGGATCGATGTCCTCCTCTCGGCCAAGCGCGTAGGCCCGACAGGGAAAGCCTACGGCCTCGACATGACCGACGAGATGCTAGCCCTGGCCCGGGAGAACCAGCAGAACGCCGGAGTGGAGAACGCGGAGTTCCTCAAGGGAGCGATCGAAGCCATCCCACTCCCGGATGCCTCTGTGGATGTCGTCATCTCCAACTGCGTCATCAACCTGTCCGCCGACAAGCGGCGCGTCTTCGCGGAGGCGTTCCGGGTCCTCAGGCCCGGCGGTCGCTTCGCCGTTTCCGATATTGTCGTGAAAGGCGAGGTTCCGGTGCCGATCCGGAAGAGCATGGAGGCATGGGCCGGGTGCTTCGCCGGAGTGCTGGAGGAGGATGAGTACCGCACGCTCCTGGCCGAGGCTGGCTTTGAGGAGGTCGAAGTGGAGCCAACCAGGATCTACCGGGCCTCAGATGTTCGGCAGGTCTTCGAGGGCTACAAGACACTCCTGCAGGAGATCGAACGGCAGGGATTGCGCCTGGAGGATCTTCTCACCGAGGCAGACGGCAAATACCGGAGCGCCTTCATCCGGGCGGTAAAACCGATGCGCCGGTGAAGTGGCATGGACAGGGGCTCGAACTGGGTGCGGTGTACAGCGTGGAAGGGCTAGGGTTGAGGTCCGTGTCCATGGTTGGGAAAGAAAAAGGTTCCTGACACCTTTTCCCCTTCCTGACACCTTTTCCCCTTCCCTCTGGCTGACAACCGAGGCACTTGGCAGCCATGCCTTATCGTGGCCTTGCCCCGAACCGGTGTCAAGCCGATTTTCTCGTCCATTCCACATCCATGTTT
>JAHFDE010000150.1 GCA_023249165.1 Candidatus Methylomirabilota bacterium
ACAGAGAAGTAAAGTGGAGGAAAAGGGCCTTGGCATCCTTTGGAAGGGCCGGGAAGATCAGGAGTCCTTCGCGGCTCTGGTCGGGAGGAACCACGACATACCCGGCAAAGACCCCTCCCTGGGCCGCCTGGAGCAACCCCGGTTTTTCTCCAAAGGTTTGATGCAGATCCATCGCATCCCACGCGGCCACCGGACGATTATCCTGATCCTTGAGGACCGCCAATCCCGGGTCGAACGTCACCTGGTCCCTGGCTCGATTTTCGATTCGCACCAAGAAGGGCGTGATGTTCTTCTGCATCCCTTGAAAGGGGTTCACCCTGGGAGGATGACTGCGGAAATACCCCTGGACCTCCTCCGGGCCCACGGGTTGCACCGTAACGGTGATCGGCCCGGGGGCTGCAATGATGGCTTGACCGCTGACCGTGTACGTGGGGAGGCGAGGAGGCAACGGACGGATATTTCCCTGCTCAGGAGGGGGGCTGCCCAAGAACAGACAGCCGCCCACCATCACTCCCAAAAGCAAGGGAAGAAACCACCACGCACGTATGGGCGGGCCGACTCTGCCCGCCCTTTCGCTCCGACGCACGGGGTGCACTGCTAGGCCTGGATGGCCCGGAGGCGCTTGACTCGCTCCTCGACGGAGGGATGGGTGGAGAACAGACGAAGCAGGCTCCTCCCCGAAAGCGGATTCACGATGAACAGATGCGACGTGGCCGGGTTGGCGTCGAGGGGAATCCGCTCGGCAGCCATCTGAAGCCGCTCCAAGGCTGAGGCCAGGGCAAGAGGCTTCTTCGTGAGGTGGGCAGCCGTTGCATCAGCGACGAACTCCCGGGTGCGCGAGATGGCCATCTGAATAAGCAGGGCAGCGATCGGGGCGAGTATCGCCATGACGAGAAGACCTACGACGCCGCCTCCCCGGTCCTCATCGTCCCTGCCACCCCCGAAAAAGGCCGCCCACCTGGCCATATTGGCGAGCATCATGATCACCCCGGCCAGCGTAGCAGCAACCGCGCTGATCAAGGTGTCCCGGTTCGTGATATGACCCAACTCATGAGCCAGCACCCCTTCGAGCTGGTCGCGGTTCATGATCTGCAGGAGCCCTTCGGTCACCGCGACGGCGGCGTGCTCCGGGTTTCGACCGGTGGCAAAGGCGTTCGGGGCCGGGGACGGAACGATCCAGACCTTGGGCATCGGGAGGCGCGCCCGCTGGCTCAGGGACCGGACCAGGCCCACTAGCTCGGGGGCCTCCGCCTCGGTGACCTGCCGCGCCCTGTACATGCTCAGGACGATCTTGTCGGAAAACCAGTAGGCGCCGAAATTCATCAGGAGGGCAAAGAGGAAGGCGATCATCATCCCCTGAGTCCCCCCGAAGTAATTCCCAAAAACAACCAGGAGACCGGTCAAGGTCCCCAAAAGAAAGATCGTCTTAAAGGTATTTCCCATGACGGACATCTCTCCTCTTATATATCCTAATCCTACGCCCATGCGACAACCGACTATCGAGCAGCCTAAGATATCATCCCACAGGTGTCAAGGGGATTCGACCTCGCGAGGCGGTATCCGCCGGCTCAAACCCCGCCGCCCGACCGGGACGAGACCCGGCCCTTGCCGGCGGTGACGCAGCTCCTCTCCCACCATTTTGAATACCGCTTCGAAGGCCTCGGCCGCCTCCCGGCGCATCTGCTCCATGCGGTCCCGCATATTGAGGATGACCTCGACACCGGCCAGATTCACCCCGAGCTCATTCGTGAGGCGCAGGATGAGATCGATCCGCTCGAGATCCTCTTCGGAATAGAGGCGCGTGTTCCCCTCGGTCCTCGACGGCCGGATCAACCCTTCCCGCTCGTAGGTCCTGAGGGTCTGGGGGTGCACATCAAACATCTCGGCCACTACGCTGATCATGTAGCGAGGCCCTTTCTTTCTTGGCATGTCCACCACCTCTGCGGACAGGTTCCACTCCGACGGAAGATCCCTTACCTCTTGAGATCTCGCCGGGGGTCCACGGGATTCAACCGGGCGAACTCCCGGAGGAGCTGCTGAGACCGTTCATCGAGGTTCAGGGGAACAACCACCTTTACCGTCACAAACTGATCCCCTCGCCCGCTCCCTTTGAGATGCGGCACCCCTTTCCCCCTCAGGCGGAAGACCCGGCCACTCGAGGTACCGGGCGGAATCACCATGGTGGCCATCCCGTCCACCGTCGGAACCTCGACCCGCGCCCCCAGTGCTGCCTCCGTGATGGTGATGGGGATGGTGACATAGATGTTGTCACCCTTCCGTTCGAAGAGGGGGTGGGGCTGGACCCGGGTCGTCACGTAGAGGTCCCCAGGCGGACCCCCATTCCTCCCCGCCTCTCCCATGCCGGCGAGGCGAATCCGCGAGCCGGTGTCCACGCCAGGGGGGATCTTGACCTTGAGCTGCTCGGTGCGGTAGACCAGTCCCCGGCCCCCACAGCTCGGGCACGGGTTGAGGATCACCCTTCCGCTCCCCTGACACCTGGGGCAGGAGGATACCATGCTCAAGATGCCCCTGGAGACCTGTCGTCGTCCGCTGCCTCCACAGTCGGGACAGGACTGCGGGGCTGATCCGGCGGCCGCCCCGCTCCCCTGACAGACCTCGCAGGGACCGTGCTTTTGCACGGTGATTTCGGGAGAGAGCCCTCGGATGGCGTCCTCAAAATTCAGGTCGATGGAGTAATGAAGGTCCTCTCCCTTCTGGGGAGCCGTCGTCGTCCTTGGCTGACCGCCAAGGAGATCCGAAAAGAGATCGCCAATGTCCCCAATCCCACCCCGAGCGAAATCGGCAAACGGGCCGAAGTCGGAACCGAAGCCGGGACCGCCCCCTTCTGTGGTTGCCGAGGCAAACGGCTGATGGCCAAACTGATCGTACTGGCGGCGCTTACCCGGTTCACTCAAAACTTCATACGCCTCGTTCACCTCCTTGAACTTCGCCTCGGCCGTTGGATCTCCCGGGTTGACATCGGGATGATATCTCCGGGCGAGCTTTCGATACGCCCGCTTGATCTCACGCTCCGAGGCGTTTCGAGGAACCCCCAGGACCTCATAGTAATCCCGCTTGGTCATCACGATCTACCCGGAAAAGGATACAAGGACCCACGCCCGTCCGGAAAGGTCATGGGCCCTGAACTTCCGCAACGCCCTAGGCAGCTTCCACCTTGATGGTGCGCGGCCTCGCCTCCTCCTTCTTGGGGAGACGAATCTCCAAGACCCCCTCCCGGTAGGTGGCCTTGACCCCGGCGGTGTCCACCACCGAGGAGAGGCTGAGCGTGCGATGGAACGGACCGGTGAAGCGCTCCCGCCGATGGTAGCTCTCCTCCTTCATCTTCGCGTCCGGCTTCCGCTCGCCACGGAGCGTGAGGATATCATCGTGGATGGAGACCTCGATCTCCTCCTGCCGCATCCCGGGAAGCTCTGCCCGGATCACGAAGGCGTCTTGCCCCTCGTAGACGTCCACACGAGGGACCCATGTCCCCTCCCTCCGGTACGCCCCTCGGCGACGGCGGCCGAGGAAGGTGTCCAACACACGGTTCACCTCATCCTGAATCGCCACGGCGTCGGCGAGAGGGCTCTCGCTGCCGACCTGAGGAAATACCGCATTCGCTGTCATTGTATTTTCACGCCTCCTTTCGTCTCACGACCCCCCGACGAGCGCAGAGCACCCCCGTGAAATCGACCCCGCACCCCGCCCGCAGGGCTATTTCACGTCGATCTTGATCTGCTTCGGCTTGGCCTCCTCAGCCTTGGGGATACTCACGTCCAAGACCCCGTCTTTGAAGACGGCCCGGACCTTGTCGGCCTGAACAGCGGCCGGCAGGGTGAAGGCCCGTTGGAAGCCCCCGTAAGCGCGCTCCACGCGAAGGTAGTTCCCTTCCTTGACCTCCTTCTCCGAACGCCGCTCGCCCTTGAGGGTCAGGACGTTGTCCCGGACCTGGATATCGATGTCGTCCTTGCTGAGGCCAGGCAACTCTGCCTGGAGAACGATGCTGTCGGGCGTTTCATAGATATCCACGGCCGGTGCCCAGGTCCCGGCCACCATCCCCTCTCGTTCTCCCTGAGAGCGGTCCAACGTCTGCTCAAAGAGTCGATTCATGCGCTCCTGGAGCGAGATTAAGTCTTGAAACGGATCCCACCGCACAATCGCCATTGTGACCCCCCTCCTTTCCTCTGGCTGAACCCTGCCTGTTACTTCTTGTCACCACCGAGGTCCTCAAACTCGGCGTCCACCACCTCCCCTTCGGCCGGGCGATCGCCGCCCTTCGCCTGCCCGCCGGCCTGGGCGCCGGTCCCCTGCTGCTGGCTTTCGGCCCGCCGGTACATGGCCTCGGCCATTCTGTGGGAGGCCTTCGTGATCTGCTCGATGGCCTGACGGATCTGATCAGCTTTTCCGGATTCAAGCGCCTTCTTCCCTTCCTGCAAGGCCGCCTCGATGCCGGTGATTTCGGCCATAGGGATCTTCTCCCGGTTTTCGTTGAGCATCTTTTCCGTCGTATAGACCAGAGAGTCGAGCTGGTTCCGGGCCTCGATCTCCTGCCGACGCTGCTTATCTTCGGCGCCGTGGGCCTCAGCCTCTTTCACCATCCGATCGATCTCGTCCTTGCCCAAGCCGCTGGAATGGGTGATGGTGATCTTCTGCTCCTTGCTCGTGGCCGTATCCTTCGCGCCGACATTCAGGATGCCATTGGCAT
>JAHFDE010000032.1 GCA_023249165.1 Candidatus Methylomirabilota bacterium
CCGTGAAAAGGGCGTGCGGGTGCTCGACGCCTTGGCGGAGCACCTCGCTCTGTTCGTGCTCGAAGTGAAGAAGTTGGCCATCACGGCGGAAAACCGGGATTTTCCCGATCGGGTCCGGTAGCCGCCCCCGCACAGCCCGCGCTGGCCTCCCTCCGGTGATTTGAGGACGCCATACGGACATGACGTTGCGGCGGAAGCTCCTCGTGGCCTTCTCCATCATGACCGTCCCCTTGCTGGTCATCGGAGGCCTGACGCTGTGGAACATCCGAGAGGAGAACCAGGCCCTGAGAGCGCTGGAGGAGGGCCTGGGGAGGGTCCGGATCTTCGCGGAGCTCGAGTCGGCGGTCCATCGGCAGGTCCTGAAGATCCGCGATTACCTCACTGGATGGGACAGGGGGGCCAAGCGGGAGTTCGACTGGCTGGACCGCGTGGTCCGTGAGCTGGCGGAGGAATGGAAGGGGGCCGTTTCGCATCCCGAGGATGTCCAACTCGCCGAGGACTTCGATCGTCTTTACAGGGAGATCACGGATCTCGCCGAGAGGGCGTTCACCGCATACGACGGAGGGAGGAGGGATGAGGCGATTCGGCTCGTTCAGCAGGAGCTCGACGGCCGGCTGTTTCCCGACCTCGACAGAAAGATCAAGGCCATCTACCGTTCGTTCAGGGTCCACAATGTCAAGAGTGCCCTCGACCGGCTCGAGGCCATCCAGGGTTTCACGAGGATGTTTCTGATCGTGAGTGTCCTCTCGTCCGTGGTGTTGGTCGCCCTGTCGTCCATCCTGATCGCCCGCAACCTCGCCCGCCCGGTCGAGGAGCTGAAGCGGGCGATGGATATCGTGGGGGCAGGGCGCTTGGACGCGGCGATCGAGGTGCGCTCCCGGGACGAGATCGGCGACCTCGCCCGCTCCTTTACCGACATGACACAAAAGCTGAAGGAAACGCAAGATCAGTTGATCCAATCCGAAAAGCTGGCCTCCCTGGGACAGATGGCGGCGGCGGTCGCCCACGGGCTGAGAAATCCCTTGGCGAGCATCCGGGCAGCGACCCAACTCAGCCTCCGTCGCGTGCCTCGGGAAGATCCGCTGCGTGAGCAGCTCGGATCGGTCATCGGCGAGGTCGATCGCCTGGAGAAACGCATCACACACCTCCTCGATTTCACCAAGCCATCGCCGTACCGTCCGGTTACCGAGAAGCCAGAGCGATTGTTCCAGGACGTCTTACCCACTTTCTCGGAGAAGTTCACGCAGCAGGAGATCCGGCTCCGGGTCGATTATGCCGGGGATCTCCCGGAGGTCTGGGTCGATCCCTTCCAGATCGAGCTGGCACTGCTCGAGGTCATCTCCAACGCCGTGGAAGCGATGCCCAAAGGAGGCATGCTCACCATCTCGGCGTGCCGTCGTGAGCAGGGAGGCCCAACACGCGGGGGCACCGACGTCGAAATCGTCATCGTGGACACGGGAGAGGGGATCCCCGAGGACGTGTGCACACATGTCTTTGAACCCTTCTTCACCACGAAGGCGGACGGAACCGGCCTCGGTTTGGCCATCGCCAAGCGACTCGTCGAGCAGAACAAAGGCACCCTGACCATTGCCAGTACGGGTGAACAGGGGACGTCGGTGCGGATCACTCTGCCCATAGCCTCCTGACAGGAGCTCTCCCCGGATGGCACATTTCACCGTCCTCATCGTCGATGATGAAAAGACGCTGGCCCGATCCATCAAGCTCTTCCTCCTCGAGCAGGGCTACGAGGCGGAGGTCGCCGAGGATGGCGAAGCGGCCCTCAGGCTCCTTTCGGAGATCCATCCCGACCTGGTCTTCTTGGATGTCCGTCTGCCCAAGGTGACCGGGATCGAGCTGCTGAAAAGGATCCGGGAGTTCGACCCGCACATCTACGTCGTCCTGATGACGGCGTACGGCTCCATCGAAGGGGCGGTGGAGGCCATCAAGCTGGGCGCCTACGACTACCTCAAGAAGCCGGTGGATCTCGAGGAACTGAAGATCTTGCTGGAGCGGGCTCAAGAGGACTGCCGCCTCAGGCAGGAGCTCTCGTATTACCGCGAGCGACAGACGCGGACGTTACCCCTCTCCTTTGAGGGCCTCATCGGCAAGTGTGACGCCATGCGACAGGTCTTTGAGCGGATCCAACAGATCGCGTCGGTGGAGGAGTCCCCCACGGTCCTCATTACCGGGGAGACGGGAACAGGAAAAGGGTTGGTGGCCCGGGCCATCCACATGCAGAGCCCCCGGGCCTCGGGACCCTTCATTGAAGTCGACTGCACTGCCCTGCCCGCCACCCTGGTCGAGAGCGAGCTGTTCGGCCACGAGAAGGGGGCCTTCACCGATGCCCGGGAATCAAAAATAGGGCTCGTGCAGGCCGCCGATGCGGGGACCTTGTTCCTCGACGAGGTCGGGGATCTGGAGCTCCCCCTGCAGGGGAAGCTCCTCCGCGCGATCGAGGAGCGCAAGGTCCGGCGGATCGGCAGCGTGAAGGATCGCACGGTCGATGTGCGGATCATTGCGGCGACCAATAAGGATCTCGGGGCGGAGGTCGCCAGGGGCACCTTTCGGAAGGAACTCTACTACCGCCTCGCCGTGCTGACCATCCATCTCCCCCGTTTACGGGAGCGGGGCGAAGACATCCCTTTGCTCGCGACACACTTCGTGGAGCGGTTCAGTACGAAATACGGCAGGCCAAACGCGAGGCTCAGCGAGAGAGCCATGAGGGCCCTCTCCGAGTACCACTGGCCGGGGAACGTGCGGGAGCTGAAGCACGTGGTGGAGCGCGCGATCATTTCATGCCCGGAAGAGGTCATCAACCTCGACGAGCTCTCCCTCGGGGGGCGGTCGGCCTCCGGGAATAAGACACTGCTCGAAGAGACGCCGCACGGATTCAAGGTCCAATTCCCCCCTGAAGGCATCGATCTTCGGCGGTGGGAGAAGGTGTTGATCGAAAGGGCCCTCCAGTCGACGGGAGGAAATCGTACTCGAGCAGCACAACTCCTGGGTATCAGCAGGTATGCCCTCCGATACCGGATGAAGAAGCTCAGCATCCGAGAGCGCACACCTTAAGTGGGCCAAATCGCACACTGGGCCAAATCGCACGCTATTTCATGTTCATCAAGCTTTGAAATTCAATGACTTAGCTGCTGCATAGGTTGGCATGAAGGCTGCTATTATGTTAATATCCTGTTAGCTTGTCTCCATCGGGAGCCATGCCACCTGGGCAGGCGATTGCTCGGCCGTCCGGTGGTTGATACCGTCGGACCCAAAGTTTCCCGCACAGGCAGAAAAGGGAGGGCTTCATGAAGATCGGTTTCTACGCAACCGGATCCGGGACGTCGACCCATGTGGATCTGCTGAGGCAGATTGAGTACGCGGACGAGACCGGTTTCGATTCCGCCTGGCTCCGGGAGCGCCACTTTCATCCTGATCATCAGGGGCGGAACTTCTTTACGTCACCGCTCGTGGCTGCCTCGTATATCGCCGCCCGGACCAAGCGTATCCGGATCGGCATCGCCTCGCGGATCCTTCCCCTGGACCATCCGATTCACATCGCGGAAGATGGTGCGACTGTCGATGTGATCAGCGACGGACGGTTGGATCTGGGAATCGCCCGGGTGGGCGAAAACGAGCTCTACCAGCTCGCCTTCGGGGTAACGACAGAGGAGACGCGAGGCCGGTTCGAGGAGGCCGTGGAGATCCTCATCAAGGCGTGGACTTTGCCGCAGTTTTCATACCACGGGAACTATTACAGCATTCCCGATATCTCGGTGTATCCCAAGCCCGTGCAGAAACCGCATCCCCCGATCTATCTTGTCGGCATCAGCAGCGGAACCTTCAAATTTGGGGCAACGCGCGGCTTTCCCCTCATCCTGGCAGGCGCGCAGCCGGTTGCGATCGTGAAACGGACCCAGGAGGAGTATTACCGGCTCCTCTCGGATCACGGGTTTCCCGCGCGCGAGATCGAGCTTCCAGTGAATCGGTTTCTGTATGTCGCTGAGTCGAACCAGCAGGCCATCGACGAAACCCGGGAGGCGCTCAACACGTTCATCCATCGTGGCGCGACGGCGATCAGGGACTTTCTGTTCCGCGCGCCCGAGGAGATCACGCCCGAGTGGCTCTATGAGGAGGTCTGCATCTTTGGCGATCCGGACACCTGCGTCAAGAAAATCAACGACCTCAAGCAGGCAATCGATCTCCGGCACATCATCTGTACCTTCAACTACTTCACGATCGATCATGAGCGTTGTCGAAAATCGATGGAGCGCTTCGTGAAATACGTCCTACCCTACGTGCGATGACAGGGGATTCTCCGTCGCAGCGTGATGGACGGATGAAACAGGAAGAGGGGACGGTGATGCGGTTCGGCCTGTTCATCATGGGAACCGAGTCCGGGACGTATCAGGACATCTTGGAACAGGTCCAGGTCGCCGAGGAGCTCGGCTTCGACGGCGTCTGGCTGGGAGAGCGCCATTTCGAACACGGCCAGCTCCTGTACTCTTCCCCTTTCCACGCCGCGGCGGCCATGGCGGCGAAGACCGATCGGATTCGCATTGGGACGGCAGGGCGCATTCTCGCCCTGGACCATCCGATTCATGTTGCGGAGGACGCGGCCACCCTGGACATCCTGAGCGGGGGGCGCCTCGACCTCGGGGTGACCCGGGCCGGCCTGGACGAGCGGTTCCATCAGATCTTTGAGCGCCCCCTGGAGGACACACGACAAGGGCAGTTCGAAGAGGCGTTGGAGATCATCGTGAAAGCCTGGACCTGTGAGCGGTTCTCCTATGAAGGCCGGTACTACCAGATCCCTGAAATCTCCGTCTTGCCAAAGCCGCTCCAAGAGCCGCGCCCGCCGATCTACCTCGTTGCCGTAAGCCGCCGGACCATGGCCTTCGCGGCCCAGAAAGGATATCCGGTCTTTATCGGGGCGCTCCAAACTCCCCGAGAACTGAAAGAGACCCTCACCTTTTACTGGCAGACGTTCCGGGAAGCCGGCCATAATGGGGTCGCCGTGGATCTGCCGGTGAACCGGTTCCTGTACGTTGGCGAGTCCAAACCCAAGGCACGGGAGGAGATCGCGGAGCCCTTCTGGTCGTTCATTCAGCATAAAGCGCCGGATCTGAAGCTGGCCCTTCAGGGGAAGTATGGCGAGAAAGGGTTCAGGTTAGAACGATTTCTGGAGGATTTCTGCATCTTTGGTGACCCCGACCTGTGCGTCACGAGAATCAAAGAGCTACAGGACATCGGGGTCAGCTACCTGATGTGTACCCTGAACTTCATCACCATGGAACACAAGCTCTGTCTCAAGTCGATGGAGCGGTTTGCCACAGAGGTGATGCCGCATTTCAAGGAGGCACCGCACGGTGAGCTCCTCGCGGGCGTGACCCGGTGAGCAAACTCCCGCTCACATTAGCCTGCCTCGACTATGACCGGGTCAAACCCCTAATGTTGAAAACGGTGGAGCCGGCCGGGATCGACCTGAACATCCTGCCGTACTCCCCTGACGATTCCGTCTGGCCGATGGTCCGGTACGGGGAGTTCGACGCCTCGGAGATGACCCTCGCCACCTACGCGATCCTCCGCACACGGGGCGAGGCACCCTATATCGCCATTCCCGTCTTCGTCTCACGAGCGTTTCCCCACGGCGCGATCTTTGTCCACACAAAGGCGGATATCCACCAACCCCAGGATCTGAAAGGAAAACGGATCGGCTCGGGGCAGTTTCAGATGTCGATCGCAGTGTGGGCACGGGGCATCCTACAACACGATTACGGGGTGGATCCCAGGGAGGTGCACTGGTATACCGGCCGGGCGGAGGTGGGGCTCAATCTTCCGCCGGACTTCAAGGCGACCCTCTTCCCGCCGGGGAAGATGCTGGCAGATCGGCTCGAGGAGGGGGAGCTTGATGCCCTGATCGCTCCCACCATCCCCCCAAAGTTCCGGGGCAAGCATCCTCACGTTCGCCGACTCTTTCCCGACCCGAAAGCCGTCGAGCTCGAATACTTTCAGCGGACGCGGATTTTTCCCATGTTGCACCTCATCGTCATCAAGCAGGAAATCTACGACAGGCACCCCTGGGTCGCCTCGAGCCTCTACCGCGCGTTCGTGCAGGCCAAGGAGGTCTGTTATCGGGATCTGAGCGAGACCATGGAGCGGTTGCGCTATACGGTCCCATGGTTGGATTCGCATGTGGAGGACCTGTGGAGGACCATGGGGCAGGACTTCTGGCCGTACGGTCTCAAGGCAAACACGCACGCCCTCGAGACCTACATCCAGTACCTTTCCGAACAGCACCTCATCGATCGAAAGCCCGCGTTCGAGGAGCTGTTCGCCCGCAATGCCTTGGATTGATCCTCCCTCGGCAGATCCATCCCAAGGTTTCAACGAGGCAGCGATGCAGGTGAGACACCCATGTGACGTGCTCGTCATTGGAGGCGGGGGAGCCGCGCTGAGGGCCGTGATCGCGGCGAAAGAGGTCGTCTCCGACGTGGTGGTGTGCTGCAAGGGAGAGGCGGGGCGGAGCGGGAGTACCATGTACGCTGGCTGCTCGATGATCGCTGCGCTTCCCACCGACCCCCCCGAGGCCGTTCAGAGCCACTTCAAGGACACCATGGCCGTTGGCAAGTTTCTGAACGAGGAGGCCCTTGTCGAGGAGCTGGTGACTCACGCCGGCGTGGAGATTCCGCGCCTTGAGGGTTTTGGCGTCAAGCTCCACATCAAGAAGGGAGACTTCCTCCTGGGCAAGGGCCCTGACGCCGTCCTTCCGAGCGGGGTGGAGCCGGACTATGCCGGCTACGACTTTGCCGTGCGGGGATTGGCCCTCACGCAGCCCCTGGCACTCGAGGCCGCTCGGCGCGGCGTTGAGATTCTCAATCAGGTCGCGGTGATCAGGCTGGTTCTTTCCCACGGGGAGGTTTTCGGGGCCCTTGGGGTGGATCTTGCGACGGGAGAGGTCCTCCTCTTCCCCGCAAAGGCCGTCGTCCTGGCAAGCGGTGGTGGGGGATGGCTGTATGCCCAGACCTCGAACAGCCCCGACCTCACTGGCGATTCTTTCACCCTTGCCCTCGAGGCCGGGGCTACCCTGCGCGACATGGAGTTCGTGGAGTTTAATCCCTGTCGCCTCCTGTATCCTGACATGCCGACGAATCTCCCACCTGACCTCTTCAGCTACGGAGGGGTCTTGCGGAACGCGGAGGGGGAGCGCTTTATCCTGAATCACAACCCGAAGGGAGAAGAGGCCTCGTTCCGCGAGGAGATGCCGCGCCTCCTCGCACGGGAGGTCGAAGAGGGCCGGGGCGTGAGGGGCGGGGTCTGGCTTGACGCCACCACGGTTCCCCCGGAGGTCTGGGAGGATCGGTACCCGTTTCTCTACGCGGCTCTCAGGCAGCACGGTGTTGATCCGCAGAAGGAGTTCCTCGTCTTTGGTGTGCGGGCCAACCTCTTCGCAGGCGGGGTTAAGGTGGGGATTCGAGGGCGGACGGAACTCCCCGGTCTTTTCGCCGCCGGAGAGGCGGTCGGTGGGGTGCATGGTGCTAAGCGTTTTGGCGGAAACTCCGTCGCACACGCCATCGTGTCCGGGGCGCTTGTTGGGAGAGAAGCCGCCGAGGAAGCCAAGGGGCCGAGGCGTGTCCCGGATCTTTCTAGAACGCCCGTGCCCCGCTTCGTCGAGCGCGCGAGTGCCATACGGATCCCCGATATTGAGGGCGAACTCCGCAGGGTGATGTGGGAGGACGTGGGGTTGATCCGATCAGCGAATTCCCTTGGGTTGGCCCTCGAAAAGATCCAGTCGTGCCGGAAGGCGTTGGCGGAGTGCGACCTTTCGTCACGTCAGGAGCACATCAGGGCCCTCACGCTCCACAGTATGCTTCTGACGGCCGAGGGGGTGACCCGGTCGGCCCTCTTCCGGCGGGAGAGTCGCGGACCCCATTACCGGGACGATTTCCCGACGCAGGAGCGGGCCTGGCTCGGGAGCGTTGGCGTGCGACAATCGCCATCGGGATTGGATGTAGCCTTTACGGCGAAGGAGAAGAGGGAATCATGACCGAGCCCAAGATTTTCCAAGGTGCGTTCGAGACGACGGGGACGCCCCGGTTCGTCATGTACACGATCCAGAAGCTGGGACTGGACAAGAAGCACGGCTTCACGCTCCAGATCAGCTACGCCGTGGATCAGATAGAGCGGTCGCTCGAATCGGTCGAGATCGCGCTCCAGAAGGGGATCGCGGACCTGATCGACATTGACTGGATCTCCATCGCCCGCGAGCGCGCCCACGGCGCCCCCATCGTCGCTTTCTTCCCCTACGGTCAGACGGTCGGATCTTTGGTCGTTCGCGCCGACTCCTCGATTCGGGACCTCCGAGACCTGAAGGGCCGGCGCGTCGGTGTTGTCCGGATCATGGACAAGAACTGGGTCATTGCCCGGGCCTACTGCCGCAAGGTTCACGGCTTTGATCCCCAGGAGGAGGTGAGCGTCGTCGAGGCCCTCTCCAAGGCGAGGCTGAGCCATCTCCTGGAGCAGGGCGAGGTGGAGGCCGGCTTTCAGTTCTGGCAGATGGTCCCCCCGCTGGTTCTCACTGGACGGTTCCGCAGCGTCGTGGATGTGGCCGATCTCATCCAGGAGCTGGCCGGGACGGCGGCCCGGGTTCCCATATCGGCATTCATCACGAGGGATGAGGTCCTGCGGGATCGCCCCGAGGTCCTGCGGGGATTTGCCCGCGCCTTCCGTGAGGTCGCTGCCTTCATGACAAAGGATGATGGGATCTGGGATGAGCTGGGGCAGGTCATGATGGGGGGGGCTGACCGGGCGCTCGTGCACGCGATCCGGGATGGGTGGCGCCGGATGGTCATGACGGAGTGGACGGCAGAGACCATCCGCGGGATCGAGCAGCTCTTCCGCGAACTCCTGGCGGTGGGGGGGAAGGAGGTCCTTGGGGTTGACCGCATTCCTCCCGGCACCTTTACCACCTCCGTTTCTGGATGAGTTGGACAGCTTCGCTGGAGTCGAGTCCACCTCGTACCCTCCAACTAGATCCCCTTAAACGCATCAAGCTTCCGCAATGGTAAGGGACATGGATCTCTCCCCATGCCCATCCATGGGGGACCCAAGAGACTGGTCGCTTTGCTCTGGGGGACCCCGTTTCGATTGCGGCGCGAGGTCCGGTTTGTGCTTGACAGCGCGCATGCCTATTTGGATAATCTCCTCGCGATACTTCGCGTTTTTATTTTGCTGGCCTGAACGGCGAAGGCGGAGGCGGGTCATGGAAATTATCTCCAGGAAAGAGAAAATCAAGGACGGTGAGGCCATCCTCGAGGAAGGCACCTGGGCCTATTATGCCTATGTTCTGAAGTCTGGCAAGGCCAAGGTGTTCAAAAATATTAATGACAAGCCAGTACTGTTAGGCACATTAAACAAAGGGGATATCTTCGGGGAAGTTGCCTTCCTTGGAGGAGCGAAGAGAACCGCCTCGGTGATCGCGGACGGCGATGTAGAAGTAGATATGATCCCCAGGGATAGCTTTTTCGACGCCCTGAATCAACTGCCTCGGGGCCTGCGATCAAAGCTAAACGCCTTAGTCAGTGATCTGACATTCATGGATGAAGTCAGGGGCCGTTTAACAGCCTTCCTCCATGAACTGCAGCACATGCGGGCGAAGATGATCGATCTGAAATCTTTTGAAAAAGAAGTCGAGAATATGCCCGAGCTTCTGCGCCAGGTGGTCATTGCGTTTGCTAAACGTCTCAATGCATCCGTTGAAGGCTGCACCACACTCGGGGCCCAGACCGAAGAAACGGTGAAGGTGATCGACTCGCTCTCGTTGCCATTAACAAAATAAATCCGGTGGAGCCAGCCCCGCCATCTCTCCCTGTCCGGGCGCCTTCCAGAGGCGGCACGCACGGGAGGGGTCTCAAGGTCGGAGGGTGGTCCATGGCACGATCTACAACGTCCTGCGCTTGAAAGCGTAAAGGTGCGAGCGATGTCTCACATCTCTTTGGGCGAGATCCTGTTTTGGGCTTGACAAGGACTATGCCTAAGCCGTTATAAATGAGTCACTCCAGGTGGCCCTTTGCGCTGTTGCGGACGTGACTGACCAAGGGAGCGGTTCGGTTCCCGTAGGCAACACCAGCATGGAAGCCGGGGTAGGCATAGCACCTGGCCCACCTCTCAGGCACAATCGGAGGCGGACCACACATTCAGACGCCCTCCCGGGCGGAGCACAACCCGGAGGGGGTTTTATTTCTTGGTAGGCAGAAAGACGAAGGAGTAATGAGACATTTGCCTATTCTGAGAGGCTCCTATGAATGATGAGAAAAAGACAAAAAAGCAGCTTACAGACGAGCTGGCAAGCTTACGACAACGGATTACTACGCTGGAAGCGTCAGAAACCGAGCTCAACCGGGCCAAGCAGGCTTTGAAGGAGGCCAAGGACAGGGCCGAGAGCCTCATCAACAGCTCGTTGGACATGATCATTTCCACGGACGAAAACCGCAATATCGTAGAGTTCAACCAAGCCGCGGAAAACACCTTCGGATACAAAAAAGCGGAAGTCGTGGGCAAACCCATTGACATATTGTACGCAGACGCCTCCGAGGGCATACGGATCCACACTAATCTATTATTCTTCCGGAAGTTCGCAGGTGAGATCAGAAACAGGCGAAAAAACGGAGAAGCCTTTTTTGCGTCCCTCTCTGCGTCGGTGCTTCGTGATCGAAACGGGACGATGGCGGGCGCCGTTGGCATGTCGCGCGACATCACCGAGCAAAAGCGGGCCGAGGAGGCGCTTCAGAAGGCACACGATGAATTGGAAAAGCGGGTCGAGGAGCGCACCGCTGAACTGAGGGAGGCCCGTGGGCGGTTACAGTACCTGTTCGCTGTCAGTCCGGCGATCATATATACGAATAAAGCCTCGGGCGATTACGCATGTACGTTCGTCAGCGAGAATCTCCACGCGATCATGGGGTACGCACCACAGGAGATGCTCAAGGACCCGAACTTCTGGCCCAGCCGTCTCCATCCGGAGGATGCCCCCCGGGTGTTCGATAAGATGTTCCGTCTGATCGAGCAGGGGGGAGGGACCGTCGAATACCGCTTCCGGCATGGGCAGGGGGACTATATTTGGATCCAGGATACCTTTAAGGTCATCCCCGACGCGGCCGGCCAGCCCTTGGAGATCGTTGGTTCCTGGGCAGACATCACCGAGCGCAAGCTGGCCGAAGCCGAGGTAGAAAAGGCGAAGGAAGCCGCCGAAGAGGCCAACCTCGTTAAGAGCGACTTCTTGGCCAAGATGAGTCACGAGCTGCGCACGCCGCTCAACGCCATCATCGGTTACAGCGAAATGCTCCAAGAAGAGGCTGAAGACCTAGGTCAAGAAGACTTCGTTTCCGACCTCCAGAAGATTCACGGAGCAGGCAGACACCTACTAAGGCTCATCAACGATATCCTCGACCTCTCGAAAATCGAAGCCGGCAAGATGGGCCTCTACCTGGAGACCTTTGACATCGCCCCGATGATCCAGGACGTCGTGGACACCATCACCCCACTAGTGGAGAAGAACGCCAATACGCTTGAGGTTCATTGCGCCGACGATCTTGGTGCCATGCGGGCCGACCTGACCAAGGTGCGGCAGGGCTTGTTCAACTTGCTCAGCAACGCGTGTAAATTCACGGAGCGGGGAACTATCACCCTGAGGGCCAACCGCGAGATGGTGAACGGCGCGGCCTGGATCACGTTCCGCGTGACCGACACCGGGATCGGCATGAACCCCGAGCAGATAGAGAACCTGTTCCAGGCATTCCAGCAAGCGGAGGCTTCGACCACCCGCAAATATGGCGGTACGGGTCTTGGGTTGGCGATTAGTCAGAAATTCTGTCACATGATGGGGGGGGACATCACAGTCGAGAGCGCGCTGGGCCAGGGGACAACGTTTACCATCTTGCTCCCCGCCCAGGTAGTTGAACCCGAGGCCGCACCGGCCCCGCGTCCGGAGGAAATCCCAGCTGCTGCTGTGCCGACGACAGAAGGCGCGCCCACCGTGCTCGTCATCGACGATGACCCCAGGGTACACGACCTGATGCAGCGCTTCCTCAGCAAGCAAGGACTGCAGATGGTAGCCGCGCTGGATGGTGAGGAGGGCCTACGACTCGCCAAGACCGTGCGTCCTACCGTGATCACCCTGGATGTGCTGATGCCAGGGATGGATGGCTGGGCCGTACTTTCGGCGCTCAAGTCCGATCCCGAGCTGACCGACATCCCCGTGATTATGATCACAATCATGGACGAGACGCAGATGGGCTACGCGCTAGGCGCAACAGACTACCTGGCGAAGCCCATTGAGTGGAAGCGCCTGGCCGCCATTCTTCAGAAATATCGGTGTGCACACCCGCCCTGCCCGGTGCTAATTGTTGAGGATGATGCAGAGATGCGCGAGTTGCTGCGCCGCAATCTGGAAAAAGAGGGTTGGGCAGTGTCCGAGGCCGAAAATGGGCGCGTGGCGTTGGAACGCATGGCCGAGAACCGGCCAGAGCTGATTCTCCTGGACCTGATGATGCCGGAGATGGACGGGTTCCAATTCCTGGAGGAGGTTCGCAAACAGGAAGTATGGAAGTCGATCCCCATTGTAGTGATCACCGCCAAGGAACTTACTGCAGAGGATCGCCTGCGGATGAAGGGGTCGGTGACACAGATCCTGCGGAAGGGCGCGTACCGCCAGGAAGAGCTCCTGCGCACCGTTCAGAATCTGGTAGCGGCCTGCGTCAGGCCAGGGCACACGGGAAGACAGCCATGACGGAGGTCAATGGCCGTTTGGCCAGCAGTAACGCGATGGTGAGAAGCACGGGCATGGCATCACGCGAGTCCGAGAAGGCTATCAACTCCTCGATGCCTTGGTTCCTCGCATCAGGATGGCGACTTTTCGGAACGCTTTTTCTGACCCTCGCCTTGCCGATGGGGATGCTCGTCTTTTCAGTTGCGAGGCAAGTTCGTCACTCGCTGAAGGAGCAAGCGGTAAATCAAAATACTGTAGCAGCGCACCTCGTGAGGCAGGTGGTTCGAGAGCATTTTGAGGGCTTGATCAGCTATGTGGAGAGCTTTGCACGGAGACGGGATCTGTTAACCCTCATTGAGAACAAGAACACCGAGAGCATTCGTGCTCACTTGAAAGACCTGGTGACGCAGAATGCGAACTTCGACCGCGCCCTTGTCACGGATGCCAATGGCATCCTGTGGTACGATTACCCTCACGCGCCTGAAGTTATTGGAAGGGATTTCTCTTTCCGAGATTGGTATAAAGGCGTTTCCAACACTCAAAAAACCTACATCTCCGAAGTCTACAAGAGGGCCGCCCCTCCTCAACCTTTTCTCGTCGCGATTGCTACCCCGATCCGAAATGCCCGGCAAGGCATAATTGGCTACCTTGTCGGCCAACACACCATTAAGGCCATGACCAACTGGATTGCAAGCCTCAAACCATCTCCCACCGGCTCCGTCGCGTTGATCGATCATCGCGGTGCTTTGACGATGCAGCGTGACTCCGGTAATGAACCGCCACTTGATTTGGGTCGGCATCCGGTGGTCCAAAAAGCGCTTACCGGTCAGGTTGGTTCGGTTGAAACGTCCGATCCGGTGACCGGCGAAGTGAGTCTGATAAGCTACACTCCGGTTGCGCCCATCGGGTGGGCCGTTCTCTCACGCCAACCGATTGCTGAGGTGTTTGCCCCCGTGACAGCTTTACAACGTACCATTTTTGCACTCGCTTTCGTTTCCTTTCTTGCTATGTTTGTTATGGGGTATATCTGGCTTAGTACGATTCGGCGTTACCATGGAGCGCTTCTCGAGAGCGACCGAGCAAAAGATCTCTCCTTGGGTGAGCTCGAACGCGGCATCACCGAGCGCAAGCGGGCGGAGGAGGCACTCAGGAAGGCACACGATGAATTGGAAAGGCGGGTGGAAGAACGCACCGCTGAATTACAACAGGCGAAGGAAGCCGCGGAAGCCGCCAATCATGCCAAGAGCCTGTTTCTGGCGAATATGGGCCATGAGCTGCGCACGCCGTTAAACCACATCATCGGGTATAGCGAGATGTTAAAGGAGGAGGCCGGAGAGGCTGGCCGGGAGGAATTCA
Organism: Candidatus Methylomirabilota bacterium; assembly: GCA_023249165.1. Lineage (GTDB taxonomy): Bacteria > Methylomirabilota > Methylomirabilia > Methylomirabilales > CSP1-5 > CSP1-5. The sequence continues at coordinate 14,117 of JAHFDE010000032.1, forward strand.
TCCCCGACTTGCAGAAGATTCGCGGGGCGGGCAAACACCTGTTGGAGTTAATCAACGCCATCCTCGACCTCTCGAAGATCGAAGCCGGTAAGATGGACGTCTCCCTGGAGACCTTTACCATTGCCCCGATGATCCAGGATGTCGTGGACACCATCACCCCACTGGTGGAGAAGAACGCCAATACGCTTGAGGTTCATTGCGCCGACGATCTTGGTACCATGCGGGCCGACCTGACCAAGGTCCGACAAGCGCTGCTCATCCTGCTCAGCAATGCCTGCAAATTCACCGAGCGGGGAACCATCATCCTCGGGGTCAACCGCGAGTTAGTGGACGGGGCAGCCTGGATTAGGTTCCGTGTGACCGACAGCGGCATCGGCATGACCCCCGAGCAGATGGGGAAGCTGTTCCAGGCGTTCCACCAAGCGGATGCCTCGGCCACCCGCAAGTACGGCGGCACGGGCCTCGGGCTGGCGATCAGCCAAAAAATCTGTCAGATGATGGGGGGGGAGATCAGGGTCGAGAGCACGCTGGGTCAGGGTTCCACGTTCACCATCTCGCTCCCCGCCATGGGTGTCCGCGGCTGAGTGGCTGGGTAGCACAGACTCTCAAGTCCGGCCAGGCATGTAGCCACACGCGAGGTCCCGCATGACGAAGATCCTGCTCGTTGAGGATAACGAAGAGAATCGAGACATGTTGTCCCGCCGCCTCACGCGGCGCGGCTACGAGGTGGTAATCGCGCTGGATGGCGGACAGGCCGTGGCCATGGCCCAATCGGAAATTCCTGACCTCATTCTGATGGACATGGATTTACCCGTGCTGAATGGCTGGGAAGCGACACAGCAGCTCAAAGCGGCGCCCGCCACCCGGGCCATCCCCATTATCGCGCTGACCGCTCATGCAATGGTGGGCGATCGGGAGAAAGCGCTCGAGGCCGGATGCGACGACTATGACACCAAGCCGATCGAATTCCCGCGGCTGCTGGGAAAGATTGAGGCCTTCTTGGGCAAGGGAACCACATGATGACCACCACCCAGGGCTCCGTGCTCGTCGTGGACGACAACCCGGAGAACCGCGACATGCTGTCCCGGCGTCTGGCACGGCGGGGCTACACCGTCGCCGTTGCGGAAGACGGACAGCAGGCATTGACGATGACTGAGGCGCAGCACTTCGACCTGGTGCTCCTCGACATCATGATGCCCGGGATCAGCGGCCTGGAAGTTCTCAAGATCCTCCGCCAGCGCTATTCGGTGGCAGACCTGCCCGTCATCATGGCGACGGCGAAGGATCAGAGCAGTGACATCGTCGAAGCCTTGCAACTCGGGGCAAACGACTATGTGACGAAACCCCTCGATTTTCCTGTAGTCCTCGCCCGCGTCCAGACCCAGTTGTCCCTCAAGCGGGCGATGCAGGAAGTCCGGCGACTCGCCGAGCAGCTTGAGCTGCGCAATAGGTTCATTCGCGAGACCTTCGGTCGCTACCTGACCGACGAAGTGGTCGCCAGTCTGCTGGACTCTCCCGAAGGATTACAGTTGGGAGGGGAAAAGCGCAAGGTCACCATGGTGATGGCCGATCTCCGCGGCTTTACGTCGCTGTCGGAACGATTGGCGCCGGAACAGGTCCTGACCATGATAAATCGCTATCTGGGGACCATGGCGAAGGTCATCATGGAGTACGAGGGCACGATTGATGAATTCATTGGCGACGCGATCTTCGTCATCTTCGGGGCCCCCATCCCGCGGAAGGGCGACGCAGAATGGGCGGTGGCCTGCGCCGTGGCGATGCAGTTGGCCATGGCCTCGGTCAATGAACAGAATAGACAGGAAGGCCTGCCCGAGGTGGAAATGGGTATCGGAGTACACACGGGCGAAGTGGTGGTGGGGAATATCGGCTCACAGAAACGCATGAAGTACGGGGTGGTGGGCAGTCATGTCAACCTCACCTCCCGCATCCAGTCCTACACCACAGGGGGCCAGATCCTGATCTCCGAACCGACACGAAAAGAAGTGGGGTCCATCCTCAGCATTGGAAAGGAGATAGAGATCAAAGCCAAGGGATTTGAACAGCCCATCCCCCTCTCCGAGGTCCGGGGCATTAGCGGGGGGCACAATCTCTTTCTGCCGGAGCCAGAAGATGCCCTCGTTCCACTGCCTCAGGAGATCCCGCTCCGCTATACCGTGGTCGAAGGGGACCATTTAAGTGGAGAAATGTTCGCGGGAAGTTTCGTCAAGCTCTCAGCCAAGGGGGCAGAAGCACGCTTGGAACATCCCGTTGCCCCCTTGAGCAACCTCAACATGCACCTCATTGACAGCAATGGTGAAGAGATCCCCGGAGCTCTGTATGGCAAGGTGGTGGGAAAACTCCCGGAAGGTAGCGCAGGTTTTTCCGTGCGTTTCACCTCGATGTCACCACAAATCGAGACGTTTTTACATAGCCTCTTGGGACAGTGTACTGGGGGAAGCGCCGCATAGACTTTTGCCCCAATGTGGAGGAGCGGAGGATGCCATTATGAAAACGATGATAAAGCTTTTGATTTCGGTGATGAGCATCGCAGTAGCCAGTCCTGCATTGGCAGAGACATTGAAGGTGAATTGCAACACAGGGGGAACGATCACGAAGGCGCTGGAGAAAGTCAAACCTTTCGATACGATTCAGGTCACGGGGACCTGTAATGAAAAGTTCACCATTACCACAGACCGGCTGACGCTGGACGGGCAAGGCAGTGCGATTCTCGACGCTGGCGGTGGCTTCCACGCGGGTGCCATTTTCCATGGGGCCATAACCATTGACGGCGCCCGCGGCGTGATCGTCACGGGATTCACCATCCAGCATGGCCCCGACGGGATTACGTGTAAACGCGGCGCGGCCTGTCTGGTGCGCAACTCGACATTGCAGGACAATGCCGATGAGGGCATGCAAGTCAGTGAGAACTCGACGGCCGAGGTCACCGATTCCACCTTCCGACGCAATGGCGAGTGGGGGATTGTTGTGTTCGACAGCTCCAGTCTCCTCTTCCATGGCACCGTTAACCTGACGCACAA
>JAHFDE010000033.1 GCA_023249165.1 Candidatus Methylomirabilota bacterium
TTAATGTAAAACGTATAAAGTAGAGGTTTATGTATATAACCTGCACAAAATGACACCCGGAGTGGGGGAAGATGTCTTTGGGCCGGTGCGGTCTGACTTTGGGGTTGCCGGCAAGTACGCTCAAGTGGTACAAAAGAAAAAACGTTCCGGAGCGGCCATCCGTGCGGCGGGTTCGGGGCCTGCCAGGCCTAGCATCGACGTCAGCGTGAGGGTTGTATGCCACCGAAATGGGGCGCCAGGACATCGAGTGGAGTGACAGCCCGGGAGCTCGCGCTACGGATGTATGAACGACGGCTGCCGCTTGGACTTGGGGCGTTGGCGGTGTTGTCCGCAGCGCTGGGATGGTGGGGGTATCACACCTGGAGGACGAGTCAGGAAGAGGCTGCTCAGGTGCTTATGACGAAGGCGCTTAGCGGTCTGGAAGAGTTGTCCAAGGGAGCGGAGGGAGCGAAAGCTTCAGAGACGCGGAACGGGCGGCTGGAGGAAGCGCAAGCGGTACTTTTGCAGATCCGGAAGGAGTACTCTTCGTCGAAGGCGGCGGAGCAGGCGTTGCTCCAGTTGGGCAACATCTTTTATCAGAAAGCGGACCACCAAAAGGCGCTGCAGGCGTATCAGGAGTATCTCGAGCAGTATCCTGGGGGATCGTGGGTGATCCTGGCCGGCGTCGGAAAGGGGTACACGCTAGAGGGTCAGGGACGGTATGAAGATGCCGCTGCCATCTTTCGAACACTGGGAGAACGGTACAAGGATTCCAGTCTCAGCATTGAAGCGCTCCTGGGGCTCGCCCGCTCGCTGAGTCACCTTGATCGCCGGTCCGAGGCGGTGGAAGTCTATCGTCGTATCGCGGAAGAATACGCCGGGACTTCGTGGGGACGCCGGGCCGAGGAGTTGGTGGCGGGAGATGAAAGGTAGCTTAGGTTACGTCGCATAAGGAGTATTATGTAAACTGCTCACGCAATTTACATAACACTGACGCTAACAGAAGGCCTCGAAAAACCTAGAAAACCCCTCCCCTACACCCCTATTGGGCCCCTGAAAAAACAAGGACCGCGGATGGCGCGGCCGTCACAGCGGTATAGTTTGCTAAGGACCTACATCTTGTACTTGCCAAAATCCTCGGGCTTGAGATTCTCCAGCCACTCTTTCCAGCGATCCGTCTCTTCCTTTTCGTCGGCGATGTCCATGCTCTTGGCCTTGCTCACCACCTTCTCCGTCACGAAAATCGGCGCATTCACTCTCAGGGCTAATGCGATGGCATCCGAAGGTCGGGCGTCGATACTCACCATATTCCCGTTATAGTTGACTTCGATAACGGCGAAGAAGGTGTTGTCCTTGAGGTCATTGACCACGATCTGCTGCACGGTGGCTCCCAGCCCGTCGAGAATGTTCTTGATCAAGTCATGGGTCATGGGCCGCGGCGTGGCGATCTTCTCGAGCTCGAGGGCAATAGCGTTTGCCTCAAAGATCCCGACCCAGATGGGGAGGGCCCGTTTCTCCTCCACGTCCTTGAGAATGATGATGGGCATATTGGTGATCGGATCAAGGGCGATCCCCCGGACGGTCATCCGGATCAGCATTCCTCTTCTCCTCTTTCCTCAGGGTGCCCCATAGTAGGGCAGGAGCTTGGCATACGTCTCCTCCACGTGCTCCGGAATCACCTTGGTTTCGCCCAGGACCGGCATGAAGTTCGTGTCCCCGTTCCAGCGGGGAACCACATGCATATGCAGATGGTCATCGATCCCCGCCCCCGCCACCTTTCCCACGTTTATCCCGATGTTGAACCCCTCGGCGTGGAAGACATCTCGGAGAATGCGCTCGCTCTTTGATGCCCAACCAAGCATCTCCCCCCTTTCCTCGACCGAAAGCTTCTCCAGGGACTCGAGATGGCGGTACGGAGCGATCATCAGGTGACCACAGTTGTACGGGTAAATGTTCATGAGGACGTATGTGAAGGACCCCCTGGCCAGAATCAGATTCCTGGTGTCTTCCTTGCCGTTCGCCTTCTCACAGAGGATACATCCGTCGGACCTCGGTCCCACGATGTACTGCATCCTCCACGGTGCCCATAACGTAACTCTCATCGTACCATCCGCCTTCGCGGACCGTCAAGCGGTGATCACCCGGTAGATAGGTTGCGCCCGCCCGACACCCTTCAACTTAGCATCCCCCACATACTCGATCAAGATCTTTTTTTGGAGTTCCGCGTCGAAGTACGTATATCGGGTGCCGCTCTTCCCTTCCTCCACCTGCCATGGGACACTCCGCCGAAGCACCTCCACATGTTCTTGAGTCGCTGCAATTCCCCAGTTGTACAGGATCCCTTCCCGATCGATCCAGACGTCTTGATCCGCATCTCCGCGCTGGGGTGTGGTCTCGTCCTCCAGTTCCCAGGGGCGGCTCCCAGAGCCGGTGACACGGCTGGCGATATTGACATGGCGGCCAATGACCGTGGTATCGACCGATTTTTCGTCGCGGATGAAACGGCTGATCTGGGCACGACCCGTATGAAGGCTGATTCCCATGCGGTAAGACATCCTTCCCTGCGCCTGGAGGTCCTTGACCACCCCTTGGATGGCAATCGCGGTTCGGAGGGCGTTCATTTCGTCCTCAGGGGTGGCCTGGGCGGTGCCGAAAGTGATCATCACCCCATCACCGGTGAATTTGTCAATTTGCCCCTTGAACCGCCTGACGATGCCGGCCACCGGGTCGAAGACAGGATACAGGGAGTGCGAAAGCTCCACCTCAGAGATCCCACCCTCCGAGGCCGCGGTGAAACCCCGAAGGTCCGCAAAGAGGATCGTCACCTTTCGCGCACTCTGGACGATCTCGGTGGCTTCGGAAAACTGAAACAGCCGCCCCTCGGCGAAGTACTTCTTGAGATCGATTTCGACGAACCCCGCAGGAATCAGGGCGATCTCACTCCGGAGCCGGTGGATAACTTCAGAGCGCCGCACCGCCTGGACGAAATCGAGGTAATCCCGGAAGAGATGCTGCCATCCGCCACGGCGGTCCCGAGCCGCCTTGAGGGTGGATGAGGCGGTGAGCCGCCCGTGGGTCTCGTCGTAGTCCGTAAGGAGATACGTCACGATGGTCGGGTGAAACATCATCTTGACTCGGGCTGCCTCCTGATCATATACGGACGGGTCCAGGGTCGGCAGATGGGCCTTCACCAGATCAAGTAGCGGGTACTCTTGCCTGATGACCCCCTGGCGAATCCGGTCACGCAGGATATTCGCCAGCTCTCTGAACTCCTCCCCGCTGAGACGGAACCGCCGGTTTTGCGGGATCAGCACCCCTTCGAGGTTCACGCGAGGCATGTCTAACTCGGTGAGGGGGAGTTGATCTTCGAAAAGGCTTTCCGTCAGGCGGTGGTTGAACGGGATCCCGAGGTTGTACTCCAGGGTTTGAGCGGCGCTGCTGGAGAAATGGTGCCAGGTTGATCGCTGGAGGAGACGGTAGAAACCGCGTACCAGCGGGTGCATCTGGTACTTGAGATACGCCGGGATCCCTTCCCGGTTGAAGTACTCGTGGACAGTGGCCGCGACCTCCTTGGAATGGGCCAGCCAGAAGAGGTTCAGGAGTCCAGAGCGCCGCTCGTTTTCGATGATATTCTTGGTGATCTGGAGCAGGAGTTGGAAATACGCCCACTCGGTCTGTTGAGACTCCCGGGGCTCTCCGACGCTCTCGGTCAGGGAACGGGAGATCGTTCCCAGGAAGTTCAGGAACGCGGGTTGAAGACCGGGGTGGAGCTGGACGAGGAAGGCGGGTTGGTCTCCCGTAGCCTCGGGACCTTCCGGCAGTATAGGGACCGGAACCCCGAAGAGTTCCTGGACCTCTTCGGCCCTTCCCTCGATAAAGCGAGGCAGCTGAACATCTTTTTTCCCGGGGCGCCTCACGTTGCCCATGAACTGACGGCCGACCAGACAGGTCTGAACGGAAGGGCCTTCCTACGCAAAGAGGGATTACCTGTCGATGAGGGCCTTCAGCTCCTTTCCCGGCTTGAAGTAGGGAACCTTTTTGGGGGGGACATTGACTGTCGCACCACTCTGGGGATTCCGACCCTGGCGGCCCCCGCGGCGGCGGACCCGAAAGCTCCCGAAGCCCCGAAGTTCAACCTTGCCATCCTGGTTCGATGCCAGCGCCTTCGCGATGCCTTCGAAGATAGTATCAATGACGACCTCGGTCTCCTTTTTGGTCAGATTGACCGTCGCAGCAATCTTCTCCACCAAGTCTGCTTTGGTCATCGCTCCCCTCCGCTCTCCACCGGGTTTCACCACTTCCACAGGTAATCGACCGAATACTGCCCTCCCTCCCCGCCCAGAAGCTTCTGCGGCCACGCTGTGGCAGTATTTCCAAGTAAAAGCCGGAGGAGGGAGAATTCACGCGGCTTCACTTGCACGATCCGTGGCTTGCCCGGGATGCCGCCCATTCTTGCTGCGGTGTCGATGGCGTCCTCCAGGTTCCCGAGCTGATCCACCAGACCCATCTCCAGGGCCTGGCGGCCGGTCAGGATCCGACCGTCGGCGACCTGCTCGACCTGCTGTCGCGAGAGCTGGCGCCCTTCGACCACCGCCTGGATGAATTGATCGTGGATGTCATCGATCAGCCGCTGGAGCAACTGTTGCTCTTCGCGAGACATGTCTCGCGTTGTCGACGCCATATCCTTGTACGGCCCGCTCTTGATCACCACCGATCGAATCCCCACCTTCTGCAGCAGGTCCGAGACGTTGGGGATATGGATGATGACCCCGATGCTTCCCGTGATGCTTCCGGGATTGGCCACGATCTTGTCCGCCGCCGCAGCGATATAGTAGCCTCCCGATGCCCCCACAGTCGAGAGAGAGGCGACCACTGGCTTGGAATGGACCTGGCGGATCTTCTTGATCTCCTGATAGATCTCCTGCGAGGCCGCGACGCCTCCTCCCGGGCTGTTGATGCGGATGACGAAGGCCTGAACCGTCCGATTCTCCATATGATGCCGGATCTGCTCGATGATCCCCTCCGGTTCGGAGATAATGCCATCGACTTCCAGCAGGGCGACCTTGGGGCCCCCGAATTGTTCCCAGTTGCCCAGCAAGAACGCTGCCGCGAAGATCAGGAGGAAGAAGACGAGTCCAATCCCACCCGTGACGATCACGGCGCGGACAAAGGGACGCTTCCACCCCGCACGCATGGGCTACTCCCCTTTCGCCTGTTCCCGAGCGGCCTCCTGGTAAGCCCGGAGACTCAGTCCCAGTTTGCGATCATCCGTGTCCAGCTTGATGATTTTCAATGTCAATTCCTCACCGACCTTGATCACGTCCTCCGGTCGGTTCACGCGTCCCTCGGACAGCTCGGAGACGTGGAGCAGCCCCTCGATGCCGTCGGGAAGCTCAACGAAGGCCCCGAAATCGGTAATCCGAACCACCTTTCCCGTGACATCCATGCCGACCCGGTATCGCTCCGGGACAATGGTCTTCCAGGGATCGGGATGGGTTTGCTTGAGCCCCAGAGAGATGCGGCGGGCCGCCTTGTCCACATGGAGCACGATGGCCTCAACGTGGTCCCCCTTTTTCAAAATATCTGAGGGATGCTTGACCCGCTTGGTCCATGATATGTCCGAGACGTGGATGAGCCCGTCGATCCCATCTTCCAGTTCAACGAAGGCGCCGAAGTCGACGAGGTTTCGGACCTTTCCCTCCACGCGGGTTCCTACGGGATACCGTTGTTCCAAGGCGTCCCACGGATTGGGTTCCGCCTGCTTCATCCCGAGGGAGATGCGCCGAGCCGACTGATCGATATCGAGGACGACAACCTCGACCACATCGCCCACGGTCACCACCTTCGACGGGTGCTTGACCCGCTGGGTCCAGGACATCTCCGAGATGTGGACGAGGCCTTCTGTCCCCGGCTCGAGTTCGACGAATGCCCCGTAATCGGTGATCGAGACCACCTTTCCCTTGACCTTCGTCCCTGGCGGAAATCTCTGGGTGACGCTTTCCCAGGGGTCCGGGAGACGCTGTTTATATCCGAGCGAGACCCGTTCCGTCTGGCGGTCGAACTTGAGGACCACGACCTCGACCTCGCCCCCCACCGCAAAAAGCTCCGAGGGGTGTCCGATCCGCCCCCACGACATGTCGGTGATGTGTAATAGGCCGTCGAGCCCGCCGAGATCGATGAAGGCTCCGTATTCGGTGATGTTCTTGACCTTCCCCCTGAGGACCTTCCCTTCTGCCAGCGTGGCGAGGGTCTTCTCCTTGAGTCCCTTGCGCTCCTCTTCCAACAGCTCTCTCCGGGAGAGGACGATGTTGCCCCGTCGCTGGTTCAGCTTGATGATCTTCATCGGGAACGTCTTGCCGATCACGCGGTCGAGGTCCCGGACGGGCCGCAGGTCGACCTGGGAGCCGGGGAGAAATGCCCGGACCCCGATGTCCACGATGAGCCCCCCTTTCGTCTTCCCGACAATGGTCCCCTGGACGACCCCACCTTTTTCATGGACCTTGCTGATCTCATCCCACACCTTGATCTTCTCTGCCTTTTCTCGGCTCAGGACAACGAGCCCCTCGCTGTCCTCCTTGGATTCGAGGTACACATCCACGACATCCCCTACGTGGATCGTCAGTTGGCCCTGGGGGTTCAGGAACTCCCTGGCGGGGACGCTGCCCTCGGACTTGTACCCGATGTCAATCATGACCGAATCGGCTCCGACCTCGACGACCTTTCCCTTCACGATCTCTCCTTCGAGGATGTCCTTGAAGGTCTGGTCGTAGATCTCCTGCATGGTGAGGGTCGGTTGTCGCCCCTCCGTATCTTTGGCCGAGGTCCGATCCCCTGACCCCTCTCGAGTGTCGCGTCGCCTTCCCTTCATATTCATCCTCGGTTGTTCCTCCTGGCGAAGATCTGACGAAGATAGAGTTTACGATGCCGCAGAATGGGCCCGCACCCTCAGTGCGACAATCTCTTTCATCACCTGCTCACTCAGCTGACGGTAGCTCCACCGCGACTCCTTGCGGTTGGTCTCCGCCGCCAGCCTGAGCGGCCGACCGAAGTAGACCGTTACGGGGCGCAACCTGGGAATCCGCTTCCCGCGCGGCAGGACGTGGTCGGTGCCCTGCACGTATACGGGGACCACCGGACAGCCGGAGCGTGCCGCCAGAAATCCAATTCCCCCCTCTGCCTCCAGCAGGGCCATCCCATCCCCACGGGTCCCCTCCGGAAACATGAGGAGCATTTCTCCCTCCGCGAGAAGCCGCAAACACTGCCTGATCGCCCCGGTGTCCCCTTGGCCCCTGCGCACGGGAAAGGCGTGAAGGCCTCGAATGAGCGACCCAAACAGCGGGGACCGGAAGAGTTCTTCCTTGGCGAGGAAGTGGAGCTGCCTCTCCACGAGGGCTACGCCGATGAACAGCGGGTCGACGTAGCTCACGTGATTGGCAGCCAGGATCACGCCCTCCGTGGGGGGGACCCCCTCCTTCCCCACCACACGGAAATCGAAGAGCGGCATGATCCGGGGGAGGAAAATTTGCAGTGCCCGATACCACACGCGGACAGACCTCCTGACACCCCTCAAAGCCATTCATTTTAACCATCTTGTATCCATCACGCAAGCGAAATATCGTGTGAGTTATTGAATTTCCGATGGATCTCGGCCTCCATCTGCCTCACCACCTCCTCCGGGCCGAGCAGCGTGGTATCGATGAGGATGGCGTTCGGTGCCGGTTTGAGCGGTGAGGCCACCCGCTCCGTGTCCCGCCGATCTCGTTTGGCTACCTCCTCCAGGGTCGTCTCGATCGTCCCGAGCTCCTGGGAGGATTCCCGAAAGCGGCGACGGCCTCGCTCGTCCAGGGAAGCGGTGAGGTAGAATTTCATGGCGGCATCGGGGAAGACCACCGTTCCGATGTCGCGGCCATCCATCACGACCCCGCCCTGAGCCCCCAGCTCCCGCTGCTTCTCCACTAGCTTCTCTCGAACACTGGCATGGACGGACAGGACAGAGGCAGCAGCCTGCATCTTGGGTGAGCGGAGCACATCGGTGATGTCCTCCCCATCGACCAGGACCACAAACCCCTCAGCGGTCGGTCGAAGTTCCAGCGTGGTCTGGGACAGGAGATTCACGAGGACCACCGGGTCCGAGAGATCGCTTCCCTGCTTGAGCGCCTTCCAGGCCAGCGCCCGGTACATCGCCCCGCTCTCGATGTGGCAATAGCCGAGTCGCCGAGCCAGAAGCCGCGCCGCCGTAGTCTTCCCGGCGGCCACCGGTCCGTCGATGGCGATGACGAGGTCGGGCGGCAGCCGGCTCATCCCCGCCGCTCCAAGGCGTTGGGAACTAGACGCTCCAACGTCTCCACAAAACCGGGAAAGGACGTGCGGATACATGCTGTGTCCAGCACTGTCGTCTCCCCATCAGCCTGAAGCCCCGCCACGATCAGTGCCATGGCCACCCGGTGATCCCCGTGGCCTTCGCACCGAGCCCCCTGAAGACCGCGCCCCCCATGGATGATGAGCCCATCCGGGAGCTCTTCCGTACGAACCCCCATGCGACTCAGCTCGCCCGCAATAGTCCGGATGCGATCGGACTCCTTGACCCTGAGCTCGGCGGCGTCCCGGATGACCGTCTTTCCCTCGGCGCAGGCGGCGGCCACCGCCAGGACCGGGATCTCATCAATCAGGCGGGGAATCAAGTCTCCCCCGATGCTGACCCCCTTCAGGCGGCTCGCGCGGACCTTGAGATGGGCGCGCGGCTCTCCGGTCTTTTCGTCCACCGGAAAGACCTGCACCTTCCCCCCCATCGCCTGGAGAACGTCCAAGAGACCTGTGCGGGTGGGATTCACTCCAACCCCTTCGATGGTGAGGTCGGAGTCGGGAAGGATCAGGCCGGCCACGAGGAAGAAGGCGGCCGACGAGAAATCTCCCGGAACCGAAATAGGGGTGGCGTGAAGGGTCCCTGCGGGGATGAGCGTCACCTCCCGCTCTCTCGGCTCCACCCGCTGCCCGTAGGCCGTGAGCATGCGCTCGGTATGATCCCGCGAGGCGGCCGGCTCGATGACGGTCGTCGGTCCCTCGGCAAAGAGGCCGGCCAGGAGGATTGCGGATTTCACCTGGGCCGACGGGACCGGGGAGCGATACGTCACCCCGCGAAGGCTCCCCCCCCGGACCGCCAAGGGGGGGAGCGTATCGTGAGCCCGACCCCAGATCTCCGCACCCATTTGTGTGAGGGGACGGATGATCCGATCCATGGGCCGGCGCCTCAGCGATGCGTCCCCAGTCAGGACGGAGAGGAAAGGCTGCCCCGCCAGCACGCCTGCCAGGAGGCGGATCGTGGTGCCGGAATTGCCACAGTCCAGGGTGTCCGCCGCCTCTCGGAGTCCATGGAGTCCCTTTCCATAGATCCGGAGAGTATCTCCCTCCCATCCCTCAGTTTCCACTCCCAGGGCCCGGAACACGCCCAGGGTGCGCTGGCAGTCCTCCGACCTGAGACACCCCGAGACCTCGGTGACCCCTTCTGCCAAGGCACCCAGGATGATGGCACGGTGGGAGATCGACTTATCACCCGGGACCGTCATCGGCCCGTGAGGTCCGCGGGTCCCTCCCCTAACTCGAATCTGTTCCATGCCGCTCTCGCCGCCGCTGGATGTGCTCGATCAAGAGTGCTGTGATCCTGTCCGGCTCGCTGTCCGTCGGGTCGAACCATGTGATCTCGTTTTCGCTCCGGAACCACGTCATCTGACGCTTGGCGTAATGACGCGTCTCCTGTTGTGTCCGCCTCACTGCTTCCTCCCAGCCCTGTTGACCGAGAAGATAGGCAACAATGTGGCGGTAGTTGTGACTGCGAAGCGGCTTGAGGTGTGGAGGATGGCCCGCCTTCAAGAGCCGATCGACCTCCTCCACCAGGCCCGAGGCACCCATCCGATCCACGCGATCGTTGATCCGGCGGTACAGTACCGTTCGCTCCCGTCGGAGCCCGACGAGGAGGGTGGAAGGTCGCATCAGCCCCTGGCGGTGGGCCTTCCAGAGTTCCGAAACGCGCCTGCCGGTGATCTCGATGATCTCCAGGGCTCGAATGAGGCGGAAGGCATCCTTCGGATGAACTTTCGCCGCGATGGCCGGATCGAGACGCGTGAGGCGGGCGTGCAACAGGGCCGGCCCGCCCCTCTTTATCTCCTGTGTGAGACGCGTTCGGATGCCTGTGACCCCCCCCGGGCCATTGAAGATCTCTCCGCACAGCGCCCGGAGATAGAGCCCCGAGCCGCCCACCACAAGAGGCATTCGGCCCCGGGCATGGATCTCTTTCAGCACCTGACGGGCCAAGAGGGCATAGTCGATGGCCGTAAAGGGGTCCCAAGGATCCACCACATCGATAAGGTGGTGGGGGATTTCTTTCTGGGCTTCCGGCATCGGCTTGGCGGTCCCGATGTCCAGATAACGGTAGACCTGCATGGAATCGAGGGCCACAATCTCCCCTCCCATCGCTTTCGCCAGTTCCACAGCGATAGCCGTCTTCCCGACCGCCGTCGGACCGACCAGGGCGATAAAGGGAGGAGACGGCTCCGGGGATGCCGTTTCAGGCGTGGCCACCTGGAGAGCCGGGATATCATCTCCGGGAAGCATCATCCGGTCACCCGCTACAGCGATCTTGACTCGTTGATCTCGAATGTCAGGGGGATCGTGTACCCCCAGAGGCCGATCGACTGTTGCCACCTGACTCTAGCTGAAACCCTACCGGGCCCCGCCTGCACGACGACCTCGCGCTCGGAGAGTGGCAGTTGCAACTCCCGGGCCTTTGCCAGGATCCGTTGTTCTCCTTCCTCCACGCGCTGGGGGCCGAGGCTGACGTCTTGGACCACCAGGCGGACCGTGTCGGCAAGCGCCAGATAATCTGCATACGCGGAGAGTGCCTGGATGCCTAGGGTGGCCGCGAGAGCCAGGAGGAGCAGGAGGAGCAGGCCGCCGATCTTGACTCTCCCCTTCATCGGATGACTGGAGGGGTGCGTGAAGTCAACCGGGGGCCGGCCCGGTTCTTTCCCGTCGGTTCTGAGGAGCCGAATGACTTCTACCATGGCGAAAAAATGGATGTCAAGCCAGCCTCTTGTGAGATCGGTCAAGGGCACGACAAACGAAAATGCCTCCGGACGTCCGGAGGCATAGGGCGACCAAGAGGACACACCAGGCGCGAGGGATTACCGTGGCCCTCCTTTGATCCAGCTCATCATGGCGCGTAGCTCTTTCCCTACGACCTCAATCGGATGCTCGGCATCCTTCTTCCGGAGCGCCAGAAAACTAGGCCGGCCCGCTTGATTCTCCAGCATCCATTCCCGGGCGAAGGTCCCATCCTGGACCTCCTTCAGGATCTTCTTCATCTCGGCCCGCACCGCGTCGTTGATGATGCGGGGGCCTCGGGTGTAATCCCCATACTCGGCCGTGTCGCTGATCGAGTACCGCATATAGGCCAGGCCGCCTTGGTACATGAGATCCACAATGAGCTTCACCTCGTGGAGACATTCAAAGTAGGCGACCTCCGGTTGGTACCCTGCCTCGATCAGCGTCTCATACCCGGCTTTGATCAGAGTCGACAGACCGCCGCACAGCACGGTCTGTTCCCCGAACAGGTCGGTCTCGGTCTCTTCCCGAAAAGTGGTCTCGAGTACCCCGGCCCGGGTGCATCCGATACCCTTCGCATAGGCCAGGGCCGTCTCCTTCGCCTTCCCCGATCGGTCCTGATGGATGGCCACAAGGGCCGGGACCCCCGACCCCTCCGTATAGATCTGGCGCATGACGTGACCCGGGGCCTTTGGAGCCACCATGGAGACATCCACGTCCTTGGGGGGCAAGACCTGGTGGAAATGGATGTTGAAGCCGTGGGCAAACATCAACGTCTTTCCGGGGGTGAGTCCCTGCTGGATCGACTCCGCATAGACCTGCCGCTGGTGCTGGTCGGGGATGAGGATCATCACCATGTGGCCTGCCGAGGCCGCCTCGTCCACCGGCATGACCTTGAGCCCATCCGCCTTCGCCTTCTCCCACGATTTCGAGCCCCGGTAGAGCCCCACCACCACATCGAAGCCGGCATCTTTCAAATTCAGGGCATGGGCGTGCCCCTGGCTCCCATACCCAATGATGGCAATGGTCTTCCCCTTCAAGAGGGAGAGATCCGCATCCTTATCGTAATAGAGCTTGCCCATCTGTGTCTCCTCGCGTTTCGCTACGTGGCAACCGCTGGGGACTTCTTTGCACCCTCCTCGCCGTCCCCGCCCGCGACCCGCTCCAGCTTGGTGGACGGAGTCTTGCTCGCCCTGCCGATGGCGATCAGGCCGGTCCGGACCAGCTCCTTGATCCCGAAGGGGCGCAGGAGCTCGAGCAAGGCGTGGATCTTGTCCTCGTCTCCCGTCGCCTCCAGGGTGTAGGTTCGGTGGGTGAGGTCGACGACCTTGGCCCTGAAGATGTCGGCAATCCGAAGGATCTCGGCCCGGTTGGGCGGATCGGCGTTCACTCGGACGAGGATCATTTCCCGCTCGATAAACTCCTCCTCCGTCAGATCGACGACCTTGATGACTTCGATCAACCGATTGAGCTGCTTGACCACCTGCTCCATCACCCAGTCATCCCCGTGGACCACGAGGGTGATCCGGGACACCGAGGCATCCATCGTCTCCCCGACGGAGACACTATCGATGTTATACCCCTTGGCGGCGATCAAGCCGGCGATCCTCGCCAAGACGCCCACCTGGTTCTCCACCAGGAGGGTCAGGATGTGCCGCCGCGGGGGGATCTGCCCTTTCATGCCCTCCTCAGTGCCATGTCTGAGACGACTTGTCAGGGGTCGGAGCTGGAGCCCTGACGATGTCGGTGATGGCAGCCCCGGCCGGGATCGTCGGGAGGCAGTTTTCCTCCCGCTCCACCACCACATCGACCACGACAGGTCCCGGAGTATTGATGGCCTTCTCGATCCCCGCCTTCACCTCCTCCGGCCGCTCAATCCGGATCCCTACGGCGCCGTAGGCCTCCGCGAGTTTCACAAAGTCGGGCTGATGCACCGGGCCTGTGGGCAGGGGGTGGTGTGCGGAGACGCGCTGATGCCACTGCCGCACCATCCCCAGACATTTGTTGTTGATGACAAAGGTCTTGACCGGGAGTTTGTAGTCGACGAGCGTCGACAGCTCCGACAGGCTGACCTGGATGCCCCCGTCTCCATCGATATTCAGGACCAGACCGTTCGGGAAGGCCGCCTGGGCCCCCAAGGCGGCGGGA
The DNA here is from genome assembly GCA_023249165.1 of Candidatus Methylomirabilota bacterium. Taxonomy (GTDB): domain Bacteria; phylum Methylomirabilota; class Methylomirabilia; order Methylomirabilales; family CSP1-5; genus CSP1-5. The sequence goes on from JAHFDE010000033.1 coordinate 13,225, forward strand.
AAGCCGTATCCCATCGTCCCCAGGCCTCCCGAGGTGAGCCAGCGGCGCGGCTTGCGACCCCGGTAAAACTGGGCCGCCCACACCTGGTGCTGGCCAACGCCGGTGGCAATGATCGGATCGTACTCCTCGGTCAGGCGAAGGATCATATCGATGGCGTACTGGGGTTTGATTACCCCCTGCTGTTGCTCGTACCGGAGGGGGTGTTGTTTCTTCCACACCTCGATCTGTCCGTACCATTCGTCGAAATCCCTCGCCCAGTTCCGCTTCACCTTGCGGAGCTCTTTGTTGAGCTCGCGGAGGACACACCGCACATCACCGACGATAGGGACGTCAACCTTGACGTGCTTCTGAATCGACGTCGGGTCGATGTCCACATGGATGATCTTGCACTGCCTGCCGAAATCGCACGCCTTACCCGTGACCCGGTCATCGAAGCGGGATCCGATGGCAACGATCAGGTCGGCGTCAATCAAGCACCGGTTCGCCCAGTAGAGTCCGTGCATCCCGAGCATGCCGAGCCAGAGCGGGTGGCTGGTGGGGAGGGCCCCCAGTCCCATGAGCGTCAGGGTGGTGGGGATCTGGGTGATCTCGACGAGTTCGTGCAGCTCCTCGGATGCGTCCGCATGGATGATGCCTCCGCCTCCGTAAATGACCGGACGCCTGGCTTGGGCGATGAGCTCGGCCGCCCTCTTGATCTGCCCGGGGTGGCCAGTCATCTGGGGGTTGTACCCTCGGATCGCAACCGATTTCGGGTGCCCTGTGTACGCGACACAGCCTGTCATGACGGCCTGGGGCAGATCGACGAGGACCGGGCCCGGCCGCCCAGAGCGTGCAATGAAATACGCCTCCTTGATGATCCGCGGGATCTCCTCGGTCGTAAAGGCCATGAAGCAATGCTTGGTGCAGCCCCGGGCGGTTCCCACCGTATCCACCTCTTGCGCGGCATCCCATCCCATGACGGCGGGAAGCTGCCCCGTCAGGACCACAATGGCCATGGAGTCCACAAGGGCATCGGTGAGCGCGGTCACACAATTCGTGACCCCGGAACCCGAGCTGACCATGACCGTCCCCGTCCTCCCCGTGGCCTTGTAATACCCCTCGGCGGCATGGGTAGCCACCTGCTCGTGGCGGCAGAGAATGTACTTGATCGGGTGGTCGCTGGCGGGATCAGTCCCGTGGAGAATGACCCCCCCCGGGTGCCCAAAGATCGTTGTGACCCCCTCCTCGACGAGGGATTTCAGCAGGATCTCAGCTCCGGTGATCTTCAAGGCTCCTGCTCCCGCGCCAGTCCGTCTTCAGGTGATACGTGAAGGGCGTGCCCCGTCCCGGACCCCTCTGGGCAGAGCACACCTCCGAGACCCAGGAGGCTCCTCGCCTGTCCGCGTCATGTGCCGCCCGCCCCCGGAGGCTACAGATACGCCCGTGTCGTGAGGTTCAGCAGCCGGGCGTTCAAGCCGACGACCTGCTCGTTGTCCACAGGGACATCCACCAGGATCGACCTACCCGCCGGCGTGTGGCAGGCATCCATGATTTCTTTCAGATTGCTGAGGTCGGGTTTGAGGTAGAAGCCATCCCAGCCGTGGGCTTTGGCGGCCGCCACAAAGTCGATCCTCGGCAGCTTCGAGTGGTAGCGCGGTTTCTCGACGGTCGGGATGATGACCTCCAGCCCCTTATCGACAATCCCGTAGGTCCCGTTGTTGATGATAAACAGGCGCAGGTCGAGGTTTGCCGCGTCGGCCAGACACCCGCCAAAGAGACGCCAGCATCCATCCCCGCTGAACATAAAGGTGTGAAGGCTCGGATCGGCCAGCTTGGCGCCAACCCCGAGGCCGAAGGCACCGCCCATGGCGGAGCCGTGGTGCGCGGTCCAGAACTTGATATTCGGGTGGGGCCGCTGCGTCACGTACTGCCGATCCTTATAGGAGATACAGACGTCGTCGAACCCAATGCTGTGTGGTTGCCAGTACTTGGGCAGTTCCTCATAGAAGGAGACGAAATCGACGCAGTCCTTCCGGATGTCCCGCCAGACTTCTCGGAAGTTCAGATTATCCGGCTGCTCGACCTTCGGCCTATCTTTCCCAACGCCCATCGTCTTCAGCCGAGGAATGATCGCTTCGAGGGCGAGGCCGATATCGCCGCGGACCTGCCTGTAGTCCCCTTTGCACCGGTGGCGAAAATCGCCGTTCACCTGGCCGTAGCCGTATATGTACGCGCCGAAGTGCCAGGTGCACTTGGCGGGGAAGCTTTCCAGGTTGATCGAATACTCGCCCGGGCAGAAGCCGAGGGTAATAACAATATCCTCGGGAGTCATGCTCCGCCAAAGCTGCATCGCCTTGTCGTTACCCCCGAAGAGAACGTAACCGTAGCTGTACGGATTCTTGGGGGAGACGGCATTGGCTCCGTTAATGGACCAGATCGTGGGGGCCTGGAGCAGCTCCGATAGCTCCGTGATGAGCTGTTCGATGTTGGGGTAGAAGGCCGCCTCCTCACCGACGTAGAGGATCACCCGGCGCCCCTTGGCCATGGCCGGGAACTGTTCGAGGAAGGCCGCCATATCCTTCTGGTTGAGGGTGCGTGGTCTTTCCGTCCAGGGAACATTCACCTCGATCTCTCGCGAGAGAATATCCGGGTAGAAGGCAAAGGCGACGGGTTTCGAATGGTGAAGAATGCTCTGTGCCTTCGCGAGGTCTCGTTCGAGCCGATTGATATTGTCGAGAACGATGCACCCCTCCCCCAGTTCGGCTTGGAGTTGGGGGACGATATTCATGCCGTAATGGGAGACATCCTGCAGGGGGGCCTTCCCGATCGAACCCGTGGAATTCAGGGCGATGATGTAGACCGCCGGAATGTTGTGCAACTTGGCGTCGGTGATCCCGCTCGACCCGAGCTTGGTCGCTGCCCCGGTCGTGGTGATCGAGCACGCGATGCGGCCAGAGGCCAGGTGATAGCCGAGCGGCATAAAGCCCGATACGTACTCCCCCATGGTCAGGAAGCGGGGAATGCCATCCGTAATTTGGGACGGACGGGTCAGGGGCTCCAAGTATTTCGTGACATGGATGACACCCCCACCATTGACCCCGCTGTAGTGACGGACACCCCACTGGCACAAGGTGTCGATCAAAGCGAAGTTTCCCACGTTTTTCTCGAGGCCAGGACTCCCTGCTGCGACGCTCATCGCTCTCCCCTCGGTGACAGTTTCTTGAAGGTTTCCGAACCCTCCTCGCCGTCAAACAATGCTGAGGATCAAGGTGAAAGAATGCCCCGAAAAGTAAAGAATAACATACTTTTCCCCTGGTTGCCTGTCAATAAAAATCTGTTTTAGGTTGATCGCCTTTGAAAGAGCCTCCGAAGGACCTGAACCTCCTCGCAACCGAGGAAGGCAGCCACTCCCAAAAAGGCTGCTGTTCCAAGGCCAAGCCCCCCGACCAGGTGGCCAAGCTGCGGGAGGAACCCATGCCCACCCCATGGCCAGAGAACTTTGAGGATCAGGCACGTCGCGGCCATCCCCAGGCCGGCGAGACCGGTTTTTGTGAGGGATCTGGCCAGCTCTCGCCCGGGGAGCGGTCCCACATGCCTTCTGAGCAGCACGATCAAGAGGGTGAAGTTCACCACAGAGGCGAGAGAAGTCGC
>JAHFDE010000151.1 GCA_023249165.1 Candidatus Methylomirabilota bacterium
CCTGGTGCTATAAGATATAAAAACTTCCCTTATTTTTAGTAGCTTATATCTTATACTATGCTAAGTTACTTTAAACTTTCCCCTTTCCAGATTCGTCAGCTGGCGAGCTTTTTCGGTTGCGGACCTCGTCTTTCCACTTGACGGGCCTCCCGTGAAAGGGCGAGACTCCCTGTAACTGGAGCACCTTTGACTTCATTACCCACCTGCCTCGCTCAGGGCAGGGGCGATCCGAGGAGATCGAAGGAGGGGGAAGATGGCGGAGATGATTCGGCGGGTTGACTACTACTATATCCAGGTTCCTGATAAGCCGGGGGAGGGGTCCAAGATCTTGGGAGCGCTCAAGGAGGCCGGGATCAATCTGCTCGCGTTCTCAGGGTTTCCGCAGGGGAAGCGGGCGCAGCTCGACTTTATTCCGGAGGACCCTGTGGCCTTCCTCAATGTGGCGAAAAGGGCGAAGTGGAAGCTCAGTTCGAAAAAGACCGGCTTCCTCGTCCAGGGGGACGACCGCGTGGGCGCCTGCGCCGACTTCGTGGGAAAGCTGGCTGCGGCGAAGATTAACGTGACCGCCATTGATGCCGTTTCGGCAGGGGCGGGCCGCTACGGCGCGATCTTCTGGGTCAAGCCGCGCGATGTGAGCCGCGCCGCAAAGGCGTTAGGCATCTGACCGTCCCTCCCCACGACCTTTCTACTCCTGGTCCGCTTGTGATGGAGGAATGGCGATGGCAGAATGGACAGAGCAGCTGACGCGACTCTTGCGCGAATCGGTCAATGCCTCTGTGGAGGCGGCGGTCAAGTTTCAGGAGCAGACCTGGCGGATGGTGGACGAATTGGTCCAGCGCGGCGCCTTGGCCAAGGACGAGGCGAAGCGGCTTCTCGACGCGTGGACCCTTCGGACCGAGGAGTTCCAGGAGCGTCTGGAGGAGAAGTACCGGCAGTGGGAAGAGGGCTTGAAGGCGGGCCTCGGGGCCTATCTGCCGCCGAGCCGCAAGGAGGTGCTCGACCTCCATCGCAAACTTGACCAACTCATGGCCAACCTCGGGACCGCGGCCGGCAAACGGGGACGGGCGGGGCGAAGCCCCAAAGAGGCGCGAAGGCCAAAGGCCAAGGCGAGAAGAAAGAGGAGTTGACGCCGACCTGTTGGTCGGGGAGTTCATGGTCCAGGGTTCATAGTTCATAGACGGGCAAGCTGGGGCCGGTGGTTCCGGCGTTGACCATGAACCCAGAACTATCAACTATGAACCGTTGACGGTCGTCGGTAAGCCGGGAGGGGAAGGATGGAAGGTGAAGCGAAGCTCGGAAAGGAGGAGTTTGTCGTCCGGGCCATCAAGAAGCTGAAGGGGCGGTACCGGGGGATCCACAGCGTCTTCTCCGGGTTTAATGAGGCCTTCCGTCAGTACTTCGGCGAGGATCCGAGGCCGGTCACACAAGAGTTGGCTGCCAGGGGGATCATCGCGATCCGTCCGGTCAAGGGCGGGGTGATGTTGTACCTCAAGGGGGACGCCCCTCAGGCAGCGGACGATGCCCTGAAGAAGATACTGGATGACAAAGAGGGGTGATTTTTGAGGGGAAGAGGGGGAAGCGGGGTGATGCCCCGGCAGCCGGCCAAGGCGCGCGGCAGGGAGAGCCCGGAAGAGAAGAGGCGACGGGTCCTCGAGGCCCTCCGGATGCTGGTGCGGACCTATCCGGGGGTCACGCTGGCGCTGAACTTCACGACACCGCTCGAGCTTCTCATCGCGCTGATCCTGGCAGCGCAGTGTACCGATGAGCGCGTGAACCAGGTCACGGCGAGTCTCTTTCGAAAGTATCGAGCGCCTCAGGACTGGGCCAGTGCAGACCGGACCGTCCTCGAGGGAGAGATCCGCTCCACGGGCTTTTACCGGAACAAGGCCAAGGCCATTCAAGGGTGTTGTCAAGAGATCGTCGCCCGGTTCGAGGGCAAGGTCCCACGGGCACTCGAGGATCTCCTGACCCTGCCAGGGGTGGGCCGGAAGACGGCCAACATCCTGAGGGGCAACGCCTACGGCCAGGCCGCGATCGGCGTGGACACCCACGTGGCTCGCCTCGCGGAGCGTCTGGAGCTGAGTCCCGAGACGGATCCGGACAAGATTGAGCTTGACCTGAATGCCCTGATACCCGATAAGGAAAAGGTCCGGTTCTGCCATCTGCTCCAGGCGCACGGTCGGGGGATCTGCCTGGCCCGGAAGCCGAATTGCCCGGCCTGTCCCATCAATCGGCTGTGTCCCTATCCGGTCGCGGCGGGGGTCCCGCTTGCGCTGGCGAGGTAGAATGGCCGCTCCGATTGCCCCCGATCCCGTTCTGGGATATCCTGTCGTGAAAATAAATGCTTCCGAGTCTCCGTCTACATCATTGAGAGTCGGCCCCATGGAGGACCACCAGCTGGTGGAGCGCTCCCGAACGGGAGATGTGGCCGCTTTCGAAGAGCTGGTCAAGCGACATCAGGGCCGTGCCTACGCGATCGCGTACCGCATGCTGCGCAACAGGGAGGACGCCCAGGAGGTGGCGCAAGAGGCCTTTGCCCGCGCCTACTTCCGCCTCGCCGAGTTTCGCGGGACGGCGCAGTTCAAAACGTGGCTCTACCGGATCCTGGTGAACCTGGCGACGGATCAGCTCCGGCGGCGAAGGCCGGAAGTCCCCGAGGGGGATGTAGTACTCAAGCAGGTCAGCATCGGGGAGAACCCGGGAGAAAATGTGGAGCGACGGGAGCTGAGGCAGAGCATCACAAAGGCCGTCGAGGCCCTTCCTCCGGATCTCAAGACCGTGGTCCTCCTCCGGGAGTTCGAAGGGCTGTCTTACGCGGAGATTGCCCGGGTGATTCGCCGGCCGGTGGGCACGGTGATGTCCCGTCTCTTCCATGCCCGACGCCGTCTCCAGGCAAGCCTGGGAGTGTATTGGGAAGGGGAAAGCTAACGTGATTTGGCATCGGCGATATCGACATTCTCTCAACGCGTACGTGGACGGCGAGCTCGAGCCGTCTGCGAGGCAGCGGCTGGAGGCGCATCTGGCCGACTGCGGCGAATGCCGCGGTCAGCTCGAGAGGCTGAAAAAGCTACAGGGGCTCCTCCGCCAGGGTCTCAAGGACCCTGTAGCGGAGGTCGCCCCCGTCCTGTGGCCAGGGGTTCGGGCCCGGATCGAAGGTGGTCGTCCCTCCGGCCGCTTCACGGCGTGGGTCCGCCAGATCTGGGAGGCGACGTGGGAGCGACCCCGGCTGTCGCTCGCGGGTGCGACCGTCATCAGCGCTCTGCTCCTGTCGACAGTGTATCTGCTGTGGGAAACACCGGTTGCAACGCCCCCTGGAAAGACCGTTGTGTTGAGGCCCGGCCAAGCCCAGGTGGTCGTGGAGGCCGTAGAGCCCGAGCCAGAGTTCGGAGCGATGGTCCTCACCACCTCTGATGAAGATGAAGGCCTGCATGTGATCTGGGTGGTCGCTCGAGGGGAGATGTGAAGCCACTCCTCCTGGTCTTGGCTGCATTCCTGCTCTTGCCGGTCTCGCTGGCATACGCCCAAGCAGTCCCCATCGAGGTCCAGGTGATCCAGGCCTCCCGTGAGCCCAGCGGCGCTATCGATCCGGCGATCGGTCAGCTGGTCCGCGAGCTGCAGCGCGACTTTGCCTACACGAATTACCGGTTGCTCGAGACCCACAGGGGGCAGGTGAGCCCACAGAGTCCCTGGCGAACGGTCATTGCCGGAGGCCGGGATCTCAGCGTCGCGCTCGTGAAGGTGGATGGGGGACGCGTGGAGCTGCACATCACGACGCCCCGGGTCAACACCCGGGTGAGCCTCCATCGTGGCGGACAACCCATCCTGCTCGGCGGTCCGCCGCATGGTCCCGGCGTCCTCATCATGGCCATTTCCGCCCGCTAATCCCCTCCGCCCTTTCCTCGGTCCCGCTCTCTTGTTCTCTCCTATCGGAAAACTCTCACTTCCATCGCAGGAGCCCTCCCCGCGTCCCCCCTTTAGCCCAGCGTGTCGTGCCTCGGGTCCAGAATTTGCATGGAGAGGCTGCGTGGGTGAATTGGCAAGCGCTGCTAGCGGGCGCAGATAGGGAGGAAAGCGATGGGGCTTTACCTACGCAAGGCGTTTGGGTTCGGTTTCGTGAGACGTATGAAGGTTCTATTTTGGTTTGTGTTGTTCTTGGCGCCTTGCTTCAGTTTCGCGCAACAGCTTGACGAGCAGACCGTTCTGAAGATGGTTTCGGAGATGGACCACGCAATCTCTCAAAGGGATGCAAGCGGGTTGGCCAGGTTTCTGAGTGCCGAGCTCACGGTCATAGCCAACGTTCGCGCCTCAGGACAAACTCAGAAACTCACGATGAACAAGTCGAGCTATATCGAGTCGCTCAAGCAGGGGTGGGCCGTTGCCACGGGCTACGAGTACAAGAGAACGGACATCAAGATCACGCTTTCTGGACCCGCCAAGGCCGTAGTGACTACGACCATCTCTGAAACCGTGACGGTTCAGGGGCAAACAATCCGTAGCACTTCCACTGAAACCGCGGTGATTGAGCTCGTGGGGGGCAAACCCATGATCACAAGTGTTGTTGCGAATGTGCAGATGTGACACATGACCAGCGCATCGAGG
>JAHFDE010000152.1 GCA_023249165.1 Candidatus Methylomirabilota bacterium
TCGGCGACCTCCATGGCCGCCTCGTACCCCTTGAGCTGCTCCTTGATGAGCTGACTGATCTCGTCCGCGCGAATCTGTGCCATCGCTCTTTACTCCCTGAGGAGACGTTCCCGAAGCTGCCTGAGCTGCGCGCGGAGGCTGCCGTCATAGACGGTGCTGTCCACCTGGACCACGATCCCCCCGAGAATCGCCGGATCGACCAGGGGCTCCAAGAAGACGGTGCCCCCCAGGACCTGAGCCAACTGGCGGCGGAGGCCCTCCTGGAGATCAGGTGCGAGAGGGACCGCCGTCGTCACCGCCGCCTGGATTCGCCCCAAACGCTTATTCATCAGGTCGCGGTAGAGGCGGGCCATCGCCGGCAGGGCCTGCATCCGGTGCCGCGAAAGGAGGAGATCCAGAAACCGAGCGACGAGGGGAGCCAGGGCCATCCGCTGTGAGAGGCTCTTGAGGGTCTCTGCCTTGTCTCTGAGGAGGATGCCCGGATTGCCGAAGAAGGCAGCCATCGCTGGGTCCTGATGCCAGAGGGTCGCCACACGCTCAAGCTCCGTGCCGACCACTTCCAGGGCGTCCGCCTCGGCCGCCGCCTCCCCGAGGGCCTTGGCATAGCGCTTGGCCAACCCAGCCGCAATCACGAGGTCCCCCCCAGCTCCTGAATCGTCTGCTCCGCAAGTCGTCGGTGATCCGCTTCCGTCAGGCTCCGCCGCAGGAGTCGCTCCGCCGCCGTGAGAGACAGATGGACCGCCTCACCGCGGAGTTCGGTCTTGGCGCGGCGCACCTCCTGTTCGATCTCGGACCGGGCCTGGGTGATCATCCGATGGGCCTCCTCCCGGGACTGTTGGACCAGGCGTTCTCGTTCCTCCGACATCTCCCGATCCATCTGCTGCCGAAGAGCGACTGCCTCTTGGCGGGCCGCCCGCAGCGATTCCTCGTACTCGCCACGCGCGCGGACCACTTCGTCCCGGGCCCGCTTGGCCTCTTCCAGGGAATGGCGAATCCCCTCGGCTCGCTTCTCCATAAAGGTAGAGAGGGGCTTGAAGAGGAACTTGTAGAGGATGCCTGCAAGGATGAGGAAATTGATCGCCTGCAGCAGCAGCGTGATGTCCAGGTTCACAATCCCGGGGGCGTGTTCCTTCTCGGCCGCAGCGGCCCAACTCACCTGCGGAACGGCGGCCAGGAGTAGGCTCAAGACGCCGCTCCCGAGCCCGGAGGTTCTGACTCGCCCCATCGTCTCTCCGCCATGCATTGAGGAAGACCCAGCATCGATGCGGTCATCCGTCACGCCGATTCCCCCGTGTCATCGTCCCCAGAAGATCCTGCCGCCAGGAGCGCGACCGGCCCCACCAAGAGCCCGATGGCCAGACCGAACACCTGAACAGGAAGAAACTTCAGAACGAGGAAAAGCACAATCCCGATCCCGAGGAAGCGAAGGAGCGCACCGCTTACGAGGCGGGGGAGAACCCTTGTCGTCTCCGAGGTGATGGTGCGGGTAACCGCCTGGCGCAACAGCTCCAGATTCGCGACCGCGATCCCACCGCCAATCGCATAGCCCAGCGCCCAGGGCCACCCGCCCAGGACCAGAGAAAAAAGGAAACCGCCCCCGATAAGGATAAGGGCGGTTCGGTGCATCCTCCGGCCGAGCGCCTCAGGATCGCCCTGCCCACCCATCCCCTCAGGGGCTCCCCTCGCCCAAAGGCGCCATAAGCTAGCACGGCCCTTCATGGGGTGTCAAGCCTTCTCCGACGCCTCCAAGAGGCAGTCGCGGGGTGGGAGATTAGGTGATCGATCAGGCGAGGGAGTCGGGCTGGGCCCGGCGGCGGACCTCGTGGATCGTCCCTCCACCTAGCACCAGATCGGGGTCTTCCCGATCGTAAAAGACCACCGCCTGGCCAGGGGTGATGGCGCGGACCGGGCGGGCAAATCGCACGAGGACCTGCCCATCCGCGAGAGGCGCTATCGTGGCCTCCTCCAACGGGTGCCGGTACCGGATGGTCGCAAACACAGGGCGTGGTTCGGTGAGCTCCTCGCCGGCGACAAAATTCACCCGGTGCGCAACCAAGGTGTCGGCAAAGAGATCCGCTTCTCGGCCGACCACCACCTCGTTTCGCTCCGGATCTACGGCGACCACGTAATACGGGCCTCGACCCCCAAGCTTCAGACCCCGCCGCTGCCCGATCGTGAACAGGGGAACCCCCGCATGCGTCCCCAGCATGTCGCCGCTCTGATCGCGGATGAGCCCGGGTCGCATCGCTTCAGGAACCCGTTCCCGGAGCAGTCCACGGTAATCGCCGTTGGGGAGGAAACAGAGCTCTTGGCTCTCGGGCTTGTGCGCCACGCGAATCCTCAGGCGAGCCGCCAACGCCCGGACCTCACTCTTGCGCATCATCCCTAAGGGGAAGCGAATCCACCGAAGCTGTGATTGGGTGAGTCCGTAGAGGAAGTAGCTCTGATCCTTCGCTCGATCAATCCCCCGCTTGAGCAGGACCTGACCGGTGGCCGGCTCCAGCACTGCTCGCGCGTAGTGGCCCGTGGCGACAAACGCCGCCCCCCAGGCGAGGGCCCGCCGGAGGAGGGAGCCGAACTTCACCTCGGTGTTACAGGTGGCGCAGGGGAGGGGAGTCCGTCCCGCCGCATATTCCCGACAGAACGGGGCAATCACGTGTTCGTCAAACTCCTGCTCGACGTTCAGGAGATAGTGCGGAAACCCGAGGTGGGCCGCCATCAGGCGGGCATCGTCATAGGTCTCCGGGGTGCAGCAGCTCTGGTGGGAAGATGCGACAGGCGTCTCGGTCGAAGGATTCCAGACCTTCAGCGTGACACCGACGACTTCATACCCTTGTTCCTGAAGCAGGGCGGCTGTGACGGCGCTGTCCACGCCGCCACTCATCGCCACAACCACCCGCATACCCATCGTGAGATCTCTCGCGTCCCCTTTGCGTCGGGCCGCTATCCCTCCGCCGCAGCATCCGCGCCGGGAGGAGCGGCCGACACCTCGTCCAGGGCCCCCATGTCGCAGGTGCCATTCAGCGCGGCTCCCTCCATTACCACGAGACACGGGGTGCTGATCTTTCCGATGACCCTGCTCGAGGCCAAGAGCTCGATGCGCTTCTTGGCGCGGATGGTCCCCTCGATCCTGCCGTTGGAGATGATGCTTCCTACGTCCACGTTCGCCCGGAGGACCCCTCCTTCCCCCACGATGAGCAGTTCATCTCCCACCACCTCGCCCTCGAGCCGACCGTCGATGCGCACCGTCCCCTGAAAGGAGAGAACCCCCTTGAACTCGGTCCCCTCGCCGAGGAAAGCCTTGATCTCGCCAATCTGCTGTGCGTCCCTTTCCCGCGCCATGAGCCACGCCCCGCCCATTGTTAGCCTGCGCTCAAGCGACGATGGGCGATGACGCTACCATGAAAGCCACCCTCTGTCAAACCCTTCCTCGGGTTGATGTGTCGACTCGCCTCTGATATTCTAACGTGCACGGAGCGTGAGCGTGCGCACCACAGTGACCCTCGTACTCGCCCTGATCTCGTTCGCGGCGGCAACCCCGCAGGCGACGCGCATCCCCTTTCCTGAAGACCTCTTGAAAGACGGGCAACGCAGATCCGTGAGGGAGGTGGTGGAGGATTTCACCGTCCATCGACAGATGGGCGGCCTCCGTCTGTTGGGGAGCGAGGCGGTTCTTGGGCATCTGGTCATGCACCCCGAGTTCACCGCGAGCCTGGCGCAGGCGGCAGGCGTGCTCAAGTACACCGTAAGGCGCGAAGGACCCACCGAGATCTGGGCGGATGACCACAAGGGGCTTACGGGTCGGATCGAGCTCCTCCAGGCTACCCAGGGTCAATTGGTCTACTACGCCCAGGGAACGTACAAGAACGGGTTCATTCGCATCCCAGGCCGCGTTGCCTTGGTCGCGCGCTATGTCGAGGGGAGAGAGGGGGATGCCTTCTATGTAGAGAACACCGTTTCGGCCTACGTCAGGGTGGACGCCCCCCTGCTCGATCCCTTAGCCCGCCTCTTCCGACCCATCGTGGAGCGCATCATGAACAAGAGGGTCGCGTGGTTCTTCGGGAAGGCTAACGAACTCATGACCAAGCTGACCCAGGATCCCGAGGCCGTCCTGCAAAAGCTTCCCCCCGACACCTGGCAGAAAGAGGTCGCAGAGCTCCGGATTCTCCTCAAGGCCGCTCAGGCCGAGACCGGCCATCGCCGCCAAGCGGAAGCGTTGTAGATTCGCTTGCCATTTCCGAACCCCTGGTCACCCGGGACGCTTTCCTCGCATCAGCCACCGGCCACGCCGCGCGAATCGAACTCCTCTGGACCGGTCGTCCCCTCGACGTGCTGACTGGACGCTGAGCACGGCGCAAAAGCAAGACGCCAGAGGGCACATGCCCGTCGGGCGTCACGAATGCTGTCACGTCCTTTTGGGGGACTTCGATCCAGGTATCTACTTGCCGAGGACGCCCTTCAGGGCTTTTCCGGCGGCGCCCGTGGCCTCTTTCTCGGCCTCTTTCCGCGCCTTCTCGGTGAGCCCTTTCATATCAACGTTGGCCACGGCCTTCGCCGCATTGCGATTCACTTCTTCCAGGATCTTTTC
>JAHFDE010000153.1 GCA_023249165.1 Candidatus Methylomirabilota bacterium
GAAGGAAGACGGAGAGACTCTCACGTACTTCTACGGAAAGCAGTCGAACTGGACGATTGTCCTGTACAGTGAGTCCCGGCAGAGCGCGGACATCTTGAACGTGTATCTCAACAAGAACGCCATCGTGTCGCATTACGCCTTCTCCGAAGGGGCGGCTATTCCAGTGGGCCATTTCTCGAAATGACCCCTTGGGGGGCCTCGACTATCACAGAGACCAAAGTCCGCCTATGATCTCGCCGGATTGAGCCCGATTCTTGCACCGTGCTGATGCAAGCGCACGGGATGGGGTTGCGGATCGGACAAGAAGGGCTTTGGCTGTGGAGAAACTCACTGTAAGGGCGCCCAATGGTTAGTCGGAGAGATTTTTTGAAGGCGGCGGGAATGCTGGCCTTGTGGCCATACGGTTGCGCCAAGCAAACGTCAACGCCGGCTGGGACGATCGTCAACGACGTCCATTCGCAACTCAATCCCACCCGGGTGGACCGGGTCGTGTCCGTCGATTCCGCGGAGGTAATCCGAGCCGCCATCCTTAAGGCGAGGCGTGAAGGGAAGGCTGTCTCCATTGCAGGCGGGCGACACGCCATGGGAGGCCAGCAATTCGGCGCTGATACGGTGCTGGTCGATACCGGGCAATATAATCGTGTCTTGAGCTTTGATTCTAACCGCGGGATCGTCGAGGTCGAGGCCGGGATCCAGTGGCCAGAATTAATTGAGTACTTGCTCACGGTCCAGAAAGATCGGTCACGCCAATGGGGAATCGTCCAGAAGCAGACCGGGGGCGATCGGTTCTGCATTGGGGGCTCACTGGCCGCAAACGTGCATGGACGAAGTCTCCGCTCCAAACCCATCATCCAGGATGTCGACTCGCTCACACTTCTTGATGCCGAGGGACATCTCAGGACCTGCGACCGAGACCAGAACGCCGACCTCTTCCGCCTCGTTATCGGCGGCTATGGGTTGTTCGGGATCATTACCTCCGTTCGGCTCCGCCTCGCGCCAAGGCGAAAGCTGGAGCGCGTGGTGGAAATCATCGAGATGGAGGACCTAATACCTGCGTTCGAGAACCGGATCGGCGATGGATTCCTGTTCGGCGACTTTCAGTATGCAACCGACGAGCGGTCGGACGCATTTCTCCGCCAGGGAGTCTTCTCGTGCTATCGAGTAGTTGACGAGAGGACTCCGGTGCCGGGGGGGCAGAAAGAATTTTCGGAGCAGGACTGGCGGCGGCTTCTCTATCTTTCCCACACGGACAAGAAACGCGCGTTCCAGGAGTACGCCGGCCACTACCTTTCGACGTCGGGTCAGATCTACTGGTCGGATACGCACCAGCTCAGCGTGTACATCGACAACTACCACGACTGGCTCGACCGGCGGCTTGGCGCCTCTGAGCGGGCGACCGAAATGATCACCGAGGTTTACGTGCCACGGGACGCCCTGACCCGCTTTCTGGAGGACGTCCGCAGGGACTTTAACCAGAACGGGGTCAATGTGATCTATGGGACGATCCGGCTCATCGAACGAGAGGACGAGAGCTTCCTCGCGTGGGCCAAGAAGCCCTACGCATGTATCATCTTCAACCTTCATGTTGTCCACAGTCCACAGGGTCTCGAGCGGGCTGCCCAGGACTTCCGTCGCCTTATCGATCTCGCCATTCCCCACGGTGGAAGCTACTATCTGACATACCACCGGTTCGCGACCCGCCAGCAGGTCCTGGCTTGCTACCCCCAGTTCCCGGAGTTTCTCCGGCTCAAGAAGCGGTACGATCCCGAGGAGCGATTCCAGAGTGATTGGTACCGTCACTACAAGAGGATGTTCGCCGATGTGCTCTGACGCCCTCGATACGCAAGGCCCGGAAAGCTCTGCCCAGCCATTCCCCGGGGCCTTCGGCTCGCTGAATTTCGCCTGACTCTTGCAGCAGTACTGATCCAAAGGCACGGGGCAAAGCTGGTGATGGAGGACAACAGGCCCTGGAGGGCAACAAGGCTATTTGACGTGAGGGGACGGCCGTGAAAGAATTCGCCTACAACGAGGCGAAGTCGGCTCCGGGGAGTCCTTGGAGGTGGGCAAGGTGCCAGAGGGGTAGGGCGGGCGCTTCATCGCGTAGGAATTGGTTGAAGGAGGATAACAAGGATGATGCCCCTGGTGATCGCTGTCTCGACCTTTCTTCTGGTGGTCGGGCTATTCATCGGAATCGCGTAGGCCGTATTTCCGCAGTATGCCAGAGGAGGTAGTGTGGAAACTACAACTGCCGTGGAGTACGCAGGTTTCTGGAGAAGATTTGTCGCTGTCTCCATTGATTCCATCCTGATCGTTATTGTCGTGTATATCATGACCTTTGTCTTCGGATTCATGATTGGGCCTTTAGGAGGATGGGAAGCAGTTGTAGAAAATATAGTAGACTTTGTTTATTCCTGGATCTATTGGGCAGCGATGGAAAGTTCGTCCAAGCAGGCAACGTTGGGGAAAATGGCATTGGGTATCGTCGTTACCGACCTTGAAGGAAGGAGAATCTCATTTGGCAGAGCAACTGCAAGATACTTTGGGAAAACTGTCTCAATACTAATCCTGTTCATTGGATTCATCATGGCTGGTTTTACCAAAAAAAAGCAAGCTCTACACGACCTTATGGCTGGCTGTCTGGTTGTAAGGAGGAAGTAGCATTCTAATCGGAACGTCGCCTAACAACGCAGTATTCGCGGTTCGCTTTCCTCACCCAAGTTCGCCTACGGCTGACTTCGCAAACACACGAGACGATTACCTGCCATTGCCAAAAGGCAATGAATCCGGCTCCACGAGGTGTGGGGGTTTCCTCTTACTGGCATCTCTCGACTGGAGCGTGGATTACACCAGCAACCTTCATCGGGATGATTTGTGGCTGTAGTCCGCACATGCGATCGCGCCTAAAGTTCTGCGGTGCCAGCTCGCAAGAGATAGGTGATGACAAATACCAAGATATCTCGTGGGAGGGATACCAATGTTCTTCTTACTATACTATCTGTTAGCGTTTTTGTTCTTCCTAGCGCCCGTCGTGCTATTTCTCTTGTGGATCAATCGACGTAGGAGGGGTGTTGAACAACGATCCGAGGCAGCGGTCGCCGCGCCCAAGTCCGAGGTAGAGGTTACTCAGGTGGAGTTCAGTTGGCTCATAGAACAGGTCGGTGGCCTTGCGGCCCGGGTCGAGCGCTTGGAGCAAGAGATGGGCCTCCTGCCAGCTCCATCTCCTCCGCTGGAGAGACCTGTTGGACAACCGCTCGAGCCGGTGGTCGCGCCGACAGAGCCCGCCCAGGTGCAGCCGCAGGTCTTCGCCGAGCCTGCCCCCATCCCCCGTGTGGAGCGAGCCAAAGAGGTTGCCAAAGCCCCAGCCCTCGAGACAGCTTGGCCTCGTGAGAGACCGCCGACACCCGCACGAGCCCCTGCAGCGAAGGCCCGGGAACGCCTTGCGGCTACGTTGACAAAGATGGGCGGTGACGTCGCCGACTGGGAAACGCTCATCGGGGGCAAGTTGCTGAACAAGATCGGAATCGTCGTTTTCATCATCGGCGTGGCCCTGTTCCTCGGTTACTCCCTTCGGTACATGGGTCCCCTTGGGAGAGTCGCCACGGGTGTCGTGACCAGCCTGACCCTGCTCTTCGGGGGCATTCTCCTCGAAAGGCTTGAAAAATACTCGCTTTTCGCCAAGCCGCTCATCGGCGGCGGCTGGGCGCTTCTGTATTTCACGGGGTACGCCGCGCACAGCATCGAGGTTTCGAAAATCATCCACGACCCGATCCATGGGATCGTCCTCCTCGGCGTTATCGCTGGGGGGATGATTCTGCACTCGCTCAGGTACCGGTCGCAGGTCGTCACTGGGATGGCCTACTTCCTGGGATTTTTGACCGTCGCCATCAGTCCTCTTACCGGGTTTGCCCTCGTAGCCTCAGGCATCCTGGCCGGTTCGCTCGTCGCGATCCTCCGAAGGATGCAGTGGTCTTACGTCGGACTGTTTGGTGTCACGGCGACCTACCTGACCCACCTCCTCTGGCTCGAATATCGAATAGGAGGGCCCGCGCAGCTCGTTCCCACCGACAGCTTTTGGCTCGCGCAGGGCATGCTGGTCCTCTACTGGTTACTCTTTTCCGCGTTCGATTTCGTCCTGGAACCCGGGAACGACACGGAAGAGAAGGTTGGCTTCGCCATCAGTCTGGCCAACACGGTGGCCTTCCTTGGGCTTTCGTATCGCCAGGTCGGTATCGCCTACCCCGACGCTCGATATCTGCTAACAGCTCTCACGGCGGTCGCCTACATGGCGAGCAGCTACCTGCTCCGGGTGCTCGGGAGACACAAACACCACCTCATCAATGCCTCCGTGGCCATTTTGCTCATTGCGCTCACGTTCCCCCTCAAGCCACCTTTGTCACCTCTGAGCCAACACTGGTTGGGCATCGCCTGGCTGGTGGAAGCAGCGGTCGTGCTGGCGTTAGGATCCTATCTCAAGGAGATGGTCTTCCGGGTGCAGGTTTACCTGCTCTCTGCGGTTGCCCTTTGCGCGCTCTTCGTCATAAATCTCTACGGAACGCCG
>JAHFDE010000154.1 GCA_023249165.1 Candidatus Methylomirabilota bacterium
TCCGGCATCATCGCCGTCCCGATGACCTTCGTGGGTCCGGACAAAAAGCAGTACGTCGCCGTCTACTCCGGGGTCGGCGGCTGGTTCGGCGCCCCGGTGTCACTCGACCTGCCCCAGGACGATCCCTTCGGCGCCCTGGGCGCAGTGGGGGTCGCCAAGGAGGCGGGGCTCCAAAAGGCCACGACCAAGGGCGGCGTCCTCTACGTGTTCGGGCTCTAAGCCACGGACCTACCCCGGCGCCGGTGAGCACCTCCGGCGCCGGGTCTTTTTTCCCTGTTTCCCTGATAGCGCGATGATCACCCCGCTCCGGCGGGGTGATTTTTTCGGTGCGGTGTTTTCGAATGCATTTCAGTGATCGAAGGTGCAGAATAGGGCGGGTGCGCGCGACGTCTGATCAAAGAGGCAGAGGATGGGGAACGTAGGCCCGGAGAGACGGGGATGAGCAGAAAGGTGCGACACCTCGCCGGAGCGCTCCTGCTCCTGATTCCCTCCGTTCTTGTCGGGGAGGCCCAGGGGCCTGAGGTGAAGGAATTGCGCGTCTGTGCCGATCCCAATAACCTCCCCTACTCGAATGAACGACGGGAAGGATTCGAGAACAAGATCGCCGAACTCGTCGCGAAGGAGTTAGGCGCTACCCTCTCCTATTACTGGTGGCCGCACCAGCGGGGGCTGGTGAGGAACACGCTGCGCGCCGAGCAGTGCGATGTCCTGATCGGGATTCCCAAGGATTACGATCCGGTCCTGGCAACAAAGCCCTATTACCGCACGGGCTATGTCATCGCCTATCGAAAAGATCGCGGCTTCCAGATTAGATCGCTGGATGATCCGATCCTGAAGAAAATCAAGATCGGTGTCTATAGCGACACCCCACCTCACCTGGCGTTGGCGGAAAGGGATCTTATTGGCGACAACCTGGTGCAGTATTCCCTCTTTTACGGCTGGGCTCACTCAGAAGAGCATCTCGCGAAACCTGTCCAGGATCTCATCGGTGGTGAGATCGACGTGGCGATGGCCTGGGGGCCAGTCGTCGGATACTATGTCAAGAAGTACTCTGCCTCCTTCCTGGAGATGGTGCCCCTCCAGGATGATGGCCCGCATACGCCGATGAGCTTCGAGATCTCCATGGGGGTCAAGAAGGGCAATAAGGAGCTCAAGGCCCAACTGGAGGAGGTGCTGAGCACGAGACAGGCCGAGATTAGGAAAATCCTGGAGGAGTACGGCGTGCCGCTGCTGGCTACCGGATCCCGGGTAGCGTTGCCGCCGGAGGAAGAGCAACCAGGCCAGGTCGAATACCATCGTTTCGAAAGGGAAGAACTCGCCCCGTCTCTGCGCTAAGACTATGGGGCCGAGGATACGAGCAACGATCGCGAAGGAGGAATCGTGACGGTGCGGCAGAAGAGGTGGATTCTTGTTGCCCTCGTCGCAGGCCTGATCCTCGGCGAGCGCGGAAACGTACCGGCCCAGGACCAGGCGGTGAAGAAGCTGAACCCCTTGACGGGGAATGCCGAGGCGATCCAGGAAGGGCGGGGCGTGTACTTCAAGTATTCCTGTAACGCCTGCCACGGGGGAACGGGCGGAGGCGGGATGGCTGGCGCCCCGCCCCTCTTCGACGATGAATGGAAGTATGGCAGCGACGACGAAACCCTCCGCAAGTTAATCAAGGGAGAGATTCCGAATCAGATTATGCCGCCTGTTGGCCAGTCGATGACGGATGATGAGATCTGGAAGGTCCTCGCCTGGATCCGCTCTCTCTACAAAGGGGACCCCAGTAAGATCAATTGGTAGGTTCTGGCATCCTGTTTCCTTCCCTCCTCGTACCGTTCGGACCCGGGCCGCGCGAGGCCGAAAAGAGAGGCACCGTCGGCCTTGACAATCAATTGTCGCCTGGGATATAAGGCGGGCCGAGTCTCCGTCCCTCCAACCCGGCTCCCCACCGTTCCCCGGGCCCTCAGGGGTAGAGCGTGGGGGAGACGTGGATTCACGCCGAGAAGGAGCTGCCGCCCATGTACAAGACCATCTACGTCCCGGTGGATAACTCCGAGCATTCCAATGCCGCCATCGAGGTAGCCGTCGCCCTGGGGAGGGCGTTCGGGGCCCAGCTCGTCGGAAGCCATGTGTACGCGGCCAAGATGCACGACTACCGGTTCCGCCAGATGGAGTACACGCTGCCGCCCGAGTACCAGCATGAAGAAGAGATGGAGAAGCAGCGGAGGATTCACGACTCCCTGATCACCATGGGACTGCAGCTCATCTCGGACTCGTACCTCGAGGTCATGGCCCAGAAGGCTGCCGCCGCGGGACTCACCTGCCGAAAGGTGATGATCGACGGCAAGAACTACGCGGAGCTGGTCCGGGACATCCGGGGATCGAACTACGACCTGGTCGTGATCGGGGCGTTAGGGATGGGAGCGGTCAAGCCGAGCAGCCTGGGCAGTGTCTGCGAGCGAGTCGTCCGCCGAATCGAGACGGATACCCTCGTGGTGAAGTCCGTGATCCCGCCCCACGCGCTCCCCGAGGCGCCGATCGTGGTCGGCATCGATGGGAGTCTGCAATCGTACGCCGGCCTGCAAGCGGGCATCGCGCTCGGGAAGGTCTTCAACCGCCGGGTGGAGGCGGTGGGGGTGTACGACCCCGTCCTGCACTACACGGTTTTTCACAGCCTCGCCGACATCCTGACAGAGAAGGCCGCCAAGGTCTTCAAGTTCAAGGAGCAGGAGCAGCTTCACGAGGAGGTCATCGACACCGGTCTGGCCAAGATCTACCAGTCGCACCTCGAAGTGGCCAGGGAGGTCGCCCGCGACCAAGGGGTGGACCTGAAGATCACCCTGCTCGACGGGAAGGCCTACGACCGGATCCTGCGGTACGTGCGCCAGACGGAGGCCTGGATGCTGGTGCTGGGCCGGATCGGCGTCCATAGCGATGACAGGCTGGACATCGGCTCGAACACCGAGAACCTGCTGCGGCTGGCGCCTTGCCATGTCCTGATCACGAGCCGGAAGTTCTATCCCCCCATGGACGTCAAGGCGGAGGCCAGCATCGTCTGGACGCCCGAGGCAGAGCAGCGGATGGAAAAGGTGCCGGGCTTCGTGAAGGCCATCGCCCGGACCGCGGTCCTGCGCTTCGCAATGGAGCGGGGGCACTCGGTGATCACCAACGCCGTGATCGAGCAGGTGATGGACATCTTCATGCCTCGCCGAACGGCCGAGAAGGCCCAGAAGCTCGCCTTTGAGCTGGCGGTGGAGCATGTACGGGAATCGGAGATCCCGGCGTACATCTGTCGGGCGTGTGGGCATACGGTGCGGGGTGTGCAGCCGGTGGTCTGCGTCGTCTGCAACGCGGAGGCAGCGGAGTTCGAGAAGGTGGACAAGATGGCGGTGGAGGCGCTGGCGGCCTCCGAGGGGGCCATCCGGGACGAGGAGACCTTCGACGGGGTCAAGCTCCGCTGGACGGAGGAGGCGAACCGCGTCTTGCGGATGGCGCCCTCCGGGTACATGCGCCGTCGGGCCAAGGCCCGGATCGAGAAGCTCGCGCGCGTGCAGCAGCTCGAGGTGATCAGCAAGGAGCTGGCGTGGCCGATCGTGGCGGAAGTCGTTGAGGAGCAGCGGCTGATGCAGGACCGGGATAGCCTGACGCCGGATCAGCACATGCTCCGGGCGACCCGCGCCACGGGCCGAACAGACGATCTCTTCACCTGGACCGAGGAGGCAGTGGCTCGGTTCCATCGGGTCCCCGAAGGGTACATGCGGGACATGACGAAAAAGCGAGTGGAGGAAGTGGCCGTGGAGCGCGCCACTCGGGAGATCACACTGGAGATCGTCGAGGCTGGCATCGAAGCGGGCAAGAAGATCATGTCCGAGCTGATCGAGGCGTACAACAAGGAAGGCGAGCGTTGAGGACTGAGGACTGAGGAGGATGGCCGCCTTTACCCCGTATACCATCTCCTGGAACCTGACCCAGCGCTGCAACCAACGATGCGCTCACTGCTACCTGAGCGCGTTCCCGGGGGCGAGTGCCGCGGGGGAGCTCAGCACCGAGGAATGCTTCCGGGTGGTGGACGAGATCGCCGAGGTGAACCCCGACGTCCTGCTGATCCTGACGGGTGGCGAACCACTGCTGAGAACTGACCTGTTCGACCTGGGTCAGTATGGGGCGGACAAGGGATTCACCGTCGTCCTGGGGACCAATGGCTTTTTGCTCAAGGAGAAGCAAGCGAGGGCGATGCGTGATTCGGGGATTCAGGGGGCGAGCATCAGTCTTGACTCCACCGACCCTGCCCGGCACGATGCCTTCCGCCGCCTGCCAGGGGCGTGGCGGGGAGCAGTCCAGGCCACCGAGGTGCTGCGCGCCGAGGGGCTCCCATTTTCCCTCCACATGAGCGTGATGGACTGGAATGTGGAGGAGATCCCCGGCATGATCGATCTCGCCCGCGCTGGCGGGGCGCGCGTCCTCAACCTCTTTTTTCTCGTGCGAACGGGGCGAGGGGAGGGGCTCACGGACATCACGCCAGCGCAGTACGAGCGGATCCTGACGTACA
>JAHFDE010000155.1 GCA_023249165.1 Candidatus Methylomirabilota bacterium
TGCGCAGCCTTCGTTACACGTGCACTTCCCGGGCTCCTTGTCGTTGTCGAACACGTACACCGTCATCCCCTTGGAATCCACGAGAAAGGTGCCGAGCTCTTTCACCGTGGCCGTCTTGAGAGGGGCGGGAGGGGCTTGCTGGGCCAGGGCGGAACCTACCACGATGGCCGAGAGGCTGAAGGCCAGTGCGGTAAGCATCACAAGAAACGGTCTGCGTGTCGTGAACATCGAAGTCACCTCCTGACGATGTGCAAAACCGGGTTGCCGTATCCCCATGTGTCGCATGGTCAACCAGGCACCCTTGCCGGGTGCATCGAGCGCGAGCCTCGTTGGGCCTCACCTCCTTTCCGGAAAGCCTCTCAGACCGAATGGCCACCGACTACCCTCTTTGACGGACCAGTGGCCGAAACTGTTCCCGAGTTCCAGAAGGTACACTCAAGAGGGATAAGGTCGATGGCGCCGCCTTCCCCGGTGACCGCGCTCAGGTGCCCGGGACGGAGCGGTGGGCTTAAGGAAGAGTTCCTCCGCGGGCCACTCCACGGGGATCTTGTGACCGATCAGGGTCTCGATGGCCGGCAGGGCGAGGACGAATCCCTCGTCGGCCAAGGTGATGGCCTTCCCCGACGCTCCCGCCCTGGCGGTCCGGCCGATTCGATGAACATAGTCCTCCGGGTCCTGGGGCACGTCGTAGTTGATGACATGCGTCACCCCCTCGATATGGAGACCACGTGAGGCGACGTCGGTCGCCACCAGGATCGGAAGTTCCCCTTCCTTGAACGCCTTCATGACCCTGAGTCGTTTCCGCTGGTCGAGGTCGCCGGTGATGGCCTCGCTCTGGTAGCCATAGAGGGTGAGTCGATCAGCGAGCCACTGGGCAGCCCGCTTGGTATTGGTGAAGATGAGAATCCGCTCTCCCCGCTCCCGCTTCAGAAGCCCCAGGAGTAGAGGAAGTTTCTCCTCCCGGGCCACATGGTACAGAACCTCTTCCACCTGGGCAACGGTGAGCTGTTCCGGACTGGCGGAGACCTTGACAGGGTTGTTCATGAACTCGTAGGCCAGTTCCATCTCCCGATAGCCCAAGGTCGCCGAGAAGAGGAAAGACTGGCGGGCGTGGTACGGGGGAAGGCGGCGCAGGATGTACCGGATGTCCTTGATGAAGCCCATGTCGAACATCCGGTCCGCCTCGTCGACCACTAACACCTCAACGGCCTTGAGGCTGAACACTCGCTGTCTCAAATAATCGATGAGGCGGCCGGGGGTCCCCACGACGACGTCCACCTTCTGCTGGAGGGCCTCCCGCTGCCTGTGGTAGTCGATCCCCCCGTAGACCGCGAGGATACTCAGGGGGGTAAACTGTCCGAGAAGCCGAGCATCCTCATGAATCTGTACTGTGAGCTCTCTGGTCGGCGCGACGATGAGGGCCCTCGGGGTACCCGGTGAGGTCATCCGGGCAGTGCGCAGGAGCCGGGTGAAGCAGCCGATGAGGAAGGCCGCCGTCTTCCCGGTCCCGGTCTGGGCCTGTCCCGCGACATCTTTCCCCTGGAGAATCAGGGGAAGGGTCAGCTCCTGGATGGGAGTGCAGTGGGTGAAACCGGCTGCTTCGATTCCCTGCAGAACCGGTGCGGGAACATCGAGGGTCCGAAATGCGACCGGCATGGCGATTCCGTGTTTTCCTGCCTCATGCGTCCGAACTACATGGCCCTGCGGATCTTCAGAAAGAGATCAGCCAGCTGCTGGTCCCCGGCCTGAGCCACCAGGAAACAGGCCATCTCCTCTTGCTTCCAGACCAAGACCCTCAAAGAATCCGTCTGCGTATGGTAGGGACGGAAGGTTCCAAACTGCAGCCTGCTCCCCTTCGGAACCTCGATATCCGGGGCAGATACTAAGAGGAGAGAGCTGACCCACCCATGTCGATCGGCATAGAGGAGAACCATCCCCTTGCGGTCTCTTACCAGGAGTGGGCGGGCAGCCATCAGCACCAGTTCTGAATCTCCTAAGAAGAGGGAGGTCACAGGAAGGCCGAGCCGCTCCGAGAGGAGACGGGGAAGCTCTGCTGATCCCCACGGGCCGACATCGGGGAAGCCGAAGAGTTCATGCTGCATCACCATCTCGCGATGATTGCGCGTCGCCTCAGGGATAAAGGTGCGGAGGGGGTCCCGCCGCGTCAGGACCAGCGCTGAAGCGGCCACCGCCAAGAGCACCACCGCGGAGGCGGCCAGCCAACGCCACGTGACCAGACGCGGGATTCCAGTCCAGGTTCTCCCCTCGAGCTGCTGCGCAATCCGTGCCCGGAGATGCGCCGGCGATGGGTAGCGGGCCACATCCCGGAGCCGGCGGGAGAGGGCCTGCTCCTCGGCCAACTCCATCTGACAGGCCTCACAGCCTCCCAGATGACTCCCCAGCTCGGCGACCAGCGCCGGAGAGAGGATCCCCCGAAGGAGTCGCGGAATGTGCTCTTGACATGCGTGACAGGTTACCACTATTCCTCACCCTTGCCTTCGGGCGCGTAGTCCTTCAGGAGCTGTCGCAGCACTCTGCGGGCCCGGAATATGCGAGACTGAACCGTGCCCAGCGGGCAGCCCATGACCTCGGCGACCTCCTCCCAGGTGAGCCCTTCCACCTCCGCGAGCAGGACGGTGGTCCGCCACTGCTCCGGAAGGGCCTTCAGGGCCCGGTTGATGTCGGCTGCCACCAGAGGCCGGAGGTGCTCGATCTCGGTCTCCTCAAGCGCCTGCTCCAGTTCTCCCAGAACCCCGGGGAGGTCCCCCTCCTGACCCGAAGGCTCCCGTTGCCGCTTCCAGTACCTGTCGATGAAGCTATTCCTCAATATTCTATACAGCCAGGCAGTCAGGGTTGTTCCCCCCCGAAACTGATCTCGGGCCTTCAGGGCCTTGAGCGCCGTCTCCTGGACCAGGTCCTGGGCTTCGTCCATGTTCCTGGTCAGCCACCGGGCGAGATTGTAGAGGCCGTCGAGATGCTCGAGGACCAGCCGCTCGAACTCTGGCTCAGGGGTGGTCATTGCAGGCCTAACCAAGGAAGAGCGCCCGAAGCGTGCGAAGGCTCTCCCCGATTCTGGGGCCGTACCAAGAGAGGAGTTTGCCGTCGACGCAGTGGACACGGCCGGTCGCCAGGGCCGGGATGAATCCCGCGAACGGCTGGAAATCTGCGAGGTGTCTCGGATGGAAGGGGTACGGCTCATCGGGGAGGAGGATGATCTCGGGCTTGAGATCCGCGACCTCCGCCAACGAAATCTTGGGGTAGCGATGGTGACTGGCGGCAAAGATATTCTCCCCGCCGCATGTCCGGAGCACGTCGTGGATGTACGTATCCCGATTGATAGACATGTACGGCCTGCGCCAGATGGGACAGAAGACCCGCAGCCGTCTTTGCCCTCTGACCTCCTGCGAGACCTCCCGGTAGACCGCCTCGAGGGAGGCCGCGATCGCGCTGGCCCGCCCCTCGGTCCCCGTCAGGGAGCCGAGCTCCCCGACCATCGCGATGCCCTGCTCCACCGTCCGGGGGTACGTCGTGTAGACGGCAATCGCCATCGCCTCCAAGGCGTCAACATCCTCGCGGCGGTTCTCCTCCATATTGGCGACGACCAGGTCAGGCTGGAGGGATTGAATCTTCTTGAGATCTGGATCCTTCTGTCCCCCGACCCTCGCCTTGGCCGCCACGCCGGCCGATGGCTCGGTGCAGAAACGGGTCACAGCGACGAGACGCTCCTCGAGGCCCAACGCGAAGAGGGTCTCGGTGATGCTCGGGACAAGGGAGATGATCCGGGAAGGTAAAGCGGGGAGACGCACGCGCCTCCCCGCTGCATCCACGACCTCACATCCCATCAACCGCCACCCCGCGGGCCACCTCGACGGATCTGGAGGGCATGCTGGGAGACGATTACTGGTAACGGTGAAAAGAGGTGAGGGCCCTCCGGGCAAAAGACGTCGTCAGGAACAGATCCTTGAACAACGCGACCGTGAGTCGCCACGGGCGAATATTCCAGAATCGCCAACCGCGGAGGTGCTCCCAAGTCCTCGCCCACACTCTTTGCAAGTCCTGCCGCGAGTAGACGAGCTGGTTCTTCAAGGGATCGAACTTGACATACCGGAGCTTGACCCCTGATGGAAGCCTCTCCTTGAAGCTCGAGTAGGCCTCCCGCCACTCCTGAAGGTTCAGGCCCTGCCAGGCTTGTGTGTGCACGTCGTACAGGTGGTCCAGCCATCTCGCCGGCCCATCTTCCGCCACGAGGCGCCGACGGAGCTTGAGGATCCTCGCCTGGAGACCTTCCCATTTGTGCAGGAAGGCATCCAGATCCTTGCGGCTGATCAGGATCTTCGAAGCGAGATCATCAAACGGATCGAGCAACGCCCTGGCCTTGGCCGGCAGGGCCGTCTTGGCATCGGCGTACGCCTTGTGCCATTCCGCGATCCGCAAGGCCTGCCATATCTCCCCTTGGATGCGTTGAATCTCCCCGGAAAAACGCCTTTCCGCGTCACTCCGCGGACGCGTCTGCAGCCAGA
>JAHFDE010000156.1 GCA_023249165.1 Candidatus Methylomirabilota bacterium
TGCAAAGAGTCATAAACTCCGAAGGGTGTCACGCGACCTGGAAGGAAGGACGAGCGGCCTGCTCAGGAGGAGGGGGAGCTTTCGTGTTCGTGGATCCTTTGTTCCAAGCGATGAAGGCTCGCCTTCAGAGACTCGAGTTCAGCTCTGAGCGATGCCTCCGCCCGCTCCTCGGACTTCCCCTCGGTGGGCGCTTGGCCCTGATTGACCTCCCACCCCGGAGGTATCCATCCCCGGGTCGCCCACTCCCTCCAGAGCTTCCCGGCGTCTGTCTGCGTCGCCATGAGGGCCTCCAGGTTCGAAAGCAGTTGCCTCTGGAACAGGGTCTGGAGAGAGTGTCCGTATTGGATCAGTTGGTGGAGGAAGCCCACCGGCAAGAGGTTTTTCCGTTTCTTCTCCTCTTCGAGGATGATCTGGGCCAGCGTGACGGTGGTCAAATCTTCCTGGGAGGCGCTATCCACGACCTTGACCTGCTTGCCCTCGCGGATCAGCCCTGCGATCTCCTCGAGGGTGATATAGCGGCTCCGGCTGGAGTCGTAGAGCTTCCGGTTGCTGTATTTCTTTATGACGATCGGCTCCTCGGCCATGGAGACACCTCACCCCCTACACATACATCCCCCCATTCACATTCAGCACCTGACCGGTGATATAGCTCGCGTCCTCCGAGCCCAAAAAGACGACCGCCTTTGCTACCTCCTCCGGTTCGCCGAATCGCCGCAGGGGGATCTGGGCGAGGATCTTCTGCTTCACGTCGTCGGGGACGCCGGAAACCATGTCGGTCGCGATGAACCCCGGCGCGATCGCGTTCACCGTGATCCCTTTCCCGGCCAGCTCCCTGGCCAAACTCTTCGTAAAGCCGAGGAGGCCAGCCTTGGCCGCCGCGTAGTTGGCCTGGCCGAAGTTCCCCATCTGCCCCACGATGGATGAAATGTTGATGATCCTGCCATAGCCTCGGGCCGCCATCCCGTCGAGAAAGACCTTCGTGCAGTAGAAGACGCCGTTCAGGTTCACCGAGATCACGGACCTCCAGGTGTCGTCGTCCATCTTGGCAAAGCTCTTATCCCGATTGATGCCGGCGTTGTTCACAAGGATCTCGACCCGTTCAAACCGCTTGAGTACCGCATCGCGCATGCGCTGGACCTGCTCGGGGTCGCTGACATCGGCCTGGTAGATGTCGCTCGCCCTTCCTGTTCTTTCGATCGCCTGAGCGACTTCTCTGGCCATGGCTTCGTTCCGCTGGTAGTTGACGGCCACATCGGCCCCTTCCTCGGCCAGCGCCAGTGCGATCGCCCGGCCGATCCCGCGCGAGCCTCCAGTGACCACGGCAACCTTCCCTTTGAGCCTCATCGCTTCTCCCTCCGCGTCGAAGGCCTCTGTCTGCCGTCGTGATGACACAATATAGCTCGTCCCAACGTCGAACGCAATGTCTAATGAGAACAACGCAAGTCTTTGTTTTCCAATAGGATACATCCACCTTCAAAGGATAACGCACTCGCTATAACGCAACTGCTAAAAATCTCTTGACAGTGAAACGAGGGTTGCAGTCTAATTCCCAGAAACAGAAAGGAGCAGACAATGGAACCAGCCGTAATCGTGAGTGCGGTGAGGACCCCTATTGGCACCTTTGGCGGGACGCTCAAGGAGACACCGGCGACAAAGCTCGGAGCGGTCGTCGTCGCTGAGGCCGTGAAGCGGGCCCATCTGGCGCCCGATCAAATAGGCGAGGTGATCGTGGGCAATATCCTCCAGGCGGGCCTTGGCCTGAACCCGGCTCGGGTCGCGGCGCTCGAGGCTGGCATCCCCATCGAGGTGCCGAGTTACACGATCAATAAGGCGTGCGGCTCAAGTATCAAGGCGGTGATCCTGGGGGCCCAGAGCATACTGCTCGGCGAGGTGGACATCGTGGTGGCCGGGGGTTTGGAGAGCATGAGCACCGCCCCTTACCTCCTTCGGCGGGCGCGGTGGGGGCAGCGGTTAGGGCACGGCCAGGTCGAGGATACCATTCTGGCCGATGGCCTCACCTGCCCTATCACCTCTGTCCACATGGGAGTGACCGCCGAGCAGATCGCCCGAAAGTATGGGATTAGCCGAGAGGAGCAGGACCGCTTCGCCGTGCACAGCCAGGAGAAGGCCCAGCGGGCCATCAAGGATGGGAAATTCGAGGCGGAGATCGTGCCGGTCCAGGTCCCGCAGCCGAAGGGCGATCCGCTTATGTTCGCCCAGGATGAGCATCCCCGCGAGACGACCCTGGAGAAGATGGCCAGGCTGAAGCCGGCCTTTCAGGAGGGCGGGACCATCACGGCGGCGAACGCCTCCGGGATCAACGACGGGGCTTCGGCAGTGGTCGTCACCTCGATGGACAAGGCGCGGGATCTAGGACTGAAACCGTTGGGAGCCATCAGGAGCTGGGCCTCGGCAGGGGTCGATCCGAGCTTCATGGGGATGGGGCCCGTCCCCGCCTGCCGGAAGGCCTTGGACAGGGCGCAGCTCAAGCCGGACGAGATCGACCTCTACGAAATTCATGAAGCCTTTGCTGCGCAAGTGTTGGGGGTCCTGCGGGAGTTTCCCGTTCCGGAGGAGAAACTCAACATCCACGGCGGCGGCATCGCCCTGGGGCACCCCATTGGGGCCAGCGGGGCCCGGATCCTGACGACGTTGCTCTACGCCCTCCACGATCGGGGCGGTCGTTATGGGTTGGCCACCGGCTGTATCGGCGGCGGCCAGGGGATCGCGATGGTCGTCGAACGGCTGTAGCGAGGCCCGGAGACACGCCCATAGCCTGAATCGAGCTGAAACACTCCTCAGGGAGACTCGGAACGGCGCGTGAGGCCATGGAGTCGCCTCACGAGCCGGACGCTTTCCTATCCTGAGCGCGGCTGACCCCCCTCTACCGTCCCTCAGTTGACAACGCGTCGCTCATTCCATAAAATAAAAGAGTTACATCCGAAGGACGAATGACGATGAGATCGATGCCATCATGGGTGCGGGACCTCCATGAGCGGATCGAGGCAGAGGCCTCGAGCCTCTTCATCCTTCACCACAACATCGCCGATTATGTCCCACTCGGTCAGGCCTTTCTCTCCTTTCCCGTCTTTCTCGCTCAGTGGCTGGGACAGACGGATACTGTCATCTTCTACAACCGGTCTACCGGCCTCCGCTTTCCCGATGAGGAAACGCAGCGACGATTTCGCGAGGGTGCGGGGTTCAAGGTTGAGCGTGACCCGCGGGAGGCCCACCTGGAAGAGCAGCGGCGACGGGCGTTGACGGCATTGGGCGAAGCGACAGGCGCCGAGCCTCCCCCGTTGCCTACGCATCCGAGCAAGGTCATCCCGCTGGTGGGCCAGGCCCTCCGGTCGGGGCGTCTCCGGAATGGGCGGCGGCGCGCAATCGCCGTGCTCGAGTATGCCGAAAGTATCGCCCCGGCGACAGACATTTCCTGCATGCACGAGGATGATCGAACCAGCCTGGTGGCCCTCCTGAGCTTCGCAGCCGACCGCGCCATCCCTGAGCAGGGCGGGGTCCTCCTGCTCACCGTCGGCAATCTCGCTGACCTCCATCCCACCCTCCGTCAACCGGGGGGGCGGGTCGAGGTGATCGAGATTCCCCTCCCCAATGAGGCGGAGCGGCTGCAATATGTCGAACACCTCCTGGATCAGGATGGCCTGAAGCTGAGCATGAGTACGCAGGCGCTGGCGCAGGCGACCGCCGGGCTGACCCGACTCCATCTCGAACAGCTCTGCCGCCATGCCAAGGCGAAGGGATCTTCCCTGACCTTTGAGGAGATCAAGCAGGGCAAGCGGGAGATCCTGCGGCAGGAGCTGTACGGCATGGTCGAGCTCGTCGAGCCGAGCTTCGAATTGGATACCATCGGGGGGCTCGCCGCGGTGAAGGAGTTCTTGCGGGAGGTGATTCAGGCCATTCGGGATGGGGACCTGAAGATGGTCCCCCGGGGGATCACGCTGCTGGGCCCCCCGGGAGTGGGGAAGACGGCGGTGGCCGAAGCGCTGGCGAAGGAATGCGGGTTCAACTTTGTTAAGATCACCAACCCCAGAGAGAAGTGGGTCGGGGCCTCGGAGCGGAACTACTGGAAGATCCTGCAATCCCTCCGGGCCTTGACGCCCCTCGTGGTGCTCGAGGACGAGGCGGATCAGAGCGAGCAGTCGCGGGATGAAGTCAGTGGGGACTCGGGAGTGAGTAATCGGCTGCGGCAGATGCGCTTCGAGTTTACGGGCGATCCTACCATCCAGGGGAAGGTCCTGTGGATCCGGATCACGAACCGTCCAGACAGACTGGATCCTGCGGAACGTCGCTCAGGCCGGTTCAGCGAGCGGATTCCCCTGCTCATGCCGGATGCGGATGAGCGGGTCGCCATCTTTGCTATCATGCCGAAGAAGCACGGCTTTGCCACCACGGCCGTCGATCTTGCCAAGATGGCGGAGCTCTGCGAGGAGCGGTTTCCGGGGCAGATCACGGGGGCGGATATCGAGGAGATCTCGCTCAGGGCCTACCGCCATGCACG
>JAHFDE010000034.1 GCA_023249165.1 Candidatus Methylomirabilota bacterium
ACAGCCCAACCCTTGGGACCTGCTTCAGCCCCAGGATGCGATGAGCCGACATCGAGGTGCCAAACCTCCCCGTCGATGTGGACTCTTGGGGGAGATAAGCCTGTTATCCCCGGGGTACCTTTTATCCGTTGAGCGATGGCCCTTCCACACGGAACCACCGGATCACTAAGCCCTGCTTTCGCACCTGCTTGACTTGTAGGTCTCGCAGTCAAGCCCCCTTGTGCCTTTACACTCGCCGCACGATTACCGACCGTGCTGAGGGGACCTTTGGGCGCCTCCGTTACCTTTTGGGAGGCGACCGCCCCAGTCAAACTGCCCACCTGGCATGGTCCCTGACCCGGATCACGGGCCTTGGTTAGAACCCCAGTATCGTAAGGGTGGTATTTCAAGGTTGGCTCCACGGAAGCTAGCGCCCCCGCTTCAAAGCCTCCCACCTATCCTACACATACCACACCAAGATTCAATGCCAGGCTACAGTGAAGGTCCACGGGGTCTTTCCGTCTAGCCGCGGGTAACCGGCATCTTCACCGGTACTACAGTTTCACCGAGCCACTCGCTGAGACAGCGGCCAAGTCGTTACGCCATTCGTGCAGGTCGGAACTTACCCGACAAGGAATTTCGCTACCTTAGGACCGTTATAGTTACGGCCGCCGTTTACCGGGGCTTCCATTCAGAGCTTCTCCCGATTGCTCGAGATGACCCCTCCTGTTAACCTTCCGGCACCGGGCAGGCGTCAGTCCCTATACGTCGTCTTGCGACTTCGCAGAGACCTGTGTTTTTAGTAAACAGTCGCTTGGCCCTTTTCACTGCGGCCTTCTCCGGCTCGCGAAGCAAGTCCGCTCACCGGAGCATGGCACCCCTTCTCCCGAAGTTACGGGGCCATTTTGCCGAGTTCCTTAGCGAGTGTTCTCTCGCGCGCCTTGGGATATTCTCCCTGCCTACCTGTGTCGGTTTGCGGTACGGGCACCGGACGACGACTCCCTAGGGGTTTTTCTTGGCAGCATGGTTAGGCCAGTTTCCCCCTCCTCGCGGAGGAGGTACCCATCACCTCTCGGAGGTAGCGGCCCCGCGGATTTGCCTACGGAGCCCTCCTAAGGGCTTGGACCCGCACTTCCGATCGCGGGCTGGCTTGCCCTCCTGCGTCCCCCCATCGGGACTTAAGCGCCGCCAGGTGGTACGGGAATATTAACCCGTTGTCCATCACCTACGCCTTTCGGCCTCGGCTTAGGACCCGACTAACCCTGAGCGGACGACCCTTCCTCAGGAAACCTTAGGCTTTCGGCGGGCAGGATTCTCACCTGCCTTATCGCTACTCGGGCCGGCATGATCACTTCCGCACCGTCCAGCGGTCCTTACGGTCCACCTTCGCTCGGTGCGGAACGCTCCCCTACCACTCATCCCGACGAATCGGGACGAATCCGCAGCTTCGGCAAGAGGCTTGAGCCCCGTTACATTTTCGGCGCGCGGCCACTCGACCAGTGAGCTGTTACGCACTCTTTAAAGGGTGGCTGCCTCTAAGCCAACCTCCTGGCTGTCTGGGCGACCACACATCCTTTCCCACTTAGCCTCTATTTCGGGGCCTTAGCTGGCGGTCTGGGCTGTTTCCCTCTCGACCACGGACCTTATCGCTCGTAGTCTGACTCCCGCACTGCAGTTGATGGCATTCGGAGTTTGGTTGGGGTTGGCACCCGGGTAAGGGCCCTAATCCATCCAGTGCTCTACCACCACCACTGACCGTACGAGGCTAGCCCTAAAGCTATTTCGGGGAGAACCAGCTATCACCAGGTTTGATAGGCCTTTCACTCCTACCCTCAGCTCATCCGAGCTGTTTTCAACCAACACCGGTTCGGCCCTCCATGTGGTTTTACCCACGTTTCAGCCTGGCCAAGGGTAGCTCACCTGGATTCGGGTCTACTCCGTACGACTATACGCCCTATTCGGACTCGCTTTCGCTACGGCTCCACCTTACGGCTTAACCTCGCCGCACAGAGTAACTCGCCGGCTCATTATGCAAAAGGCACGCCGTCAGGCATTCTCCGATGTTGCCACCGGAGCATAGCCCTCCGACTGCTTGTAGGTAGGCGGTTTCAGGTTCTATTTCACTCCCCTCACAGGGGTTCTTTTCACCTTTCCCTCGCGGTACTGGTTCACTATCGGTCACCAGCGAGTATTGAGCCTTGGAGGGTGGTCCCCCCGAATTCCCACAGGATTTCTCGGGTCCCGTGGTACTTGGGAATCCTGCCCGGGGAGCCTTCCTCCTTTCGCCTACGGGGCTATCACCCTCTGCGGCCAGCCTTTCCAGGCTATTCAGTTAGGAGAAAGGTTGCTCACTCCCTGGATCCGCCGTACCGGACCCCGGCAAGACCCCACGACCCCGCTCCGACAACGGATACGGCCTTTAGCATCGGAACGGTTTGGGCTATTCCCTTTTCGCTCGCCGCTACTGGGGGAATCTCGGTTGATTTCTCTTCCTCGGGATACTGAGATGTTTCAGTTCCCCCGGTTCGCCTCCCGACCCTATCGATTCAGGCCGGGATGATGCCGGATGACGGCATCGGGTTGCCCCATTCGGGAATCCCCGGATCAACGCCTGCGTGCGGCTCCCCGAGGCTTATCGCAGCTTACCACGCCCTTCATCGCCTGCTGGTGCCAAGGCATCCACCGCCTACCCTTAGTAGCTTGACCCATCCCGCCGCTCAAAAGACTGCGACGGTCATGGGCGACCGGTTTCTGCCAGTTCTTCACTATCGCCTTCTCTATTCAGTTGTCAAAGAGCTCGCGGCTGTTCGCCGCTTCCCTCCCATCACTCGGAGGGGAACTGCACACTTTCTTGGCCCCACGGGCCTGGTGGAGATGAGCGGATTCGAACCGCCGACCCCCTGCTTGCAAAGCAGGTGCTCTCCCAGCTGAGCTACATCCCCACGGGAAGCGCATCGAGCGCGGTGCACCAACAACT
Source organism: Candidatus Methylomirabilota bacterium (assembly GCA_023249165.1). Classification (GTDB taxonomy): domain Bacteria; phylum Methylomirabilota; class Methylomirabilia; order Methylomirabilales; family CSP1-5; genus CSP1-5. The sequence continues at coordinate 2,957 of JAHFDE010000034.1, forward strand.
TGCCGCGCTCCCTGCTCGGCGCTCACCGCTCATTCGGCTGGTGGGCCTTCCTGGCTTCGAACCAGGGACCTCACGCTTATCAAGCGTGCGCTCTAACCAGCTGAGCTAAAGGCCCGTGGGTCCACAAAGCAATGTCCAGGCCGCTCTCGGCTTCAGCGAGAGCGGCCTGGACGCGTAATACCGCGCTACCGGCCTACGGGTGAATTGATCTACGACCTGACGCCGAACAGCGACTGCTGCTGCTCGACGCAAAATCGCTCCTTAGAAAGGAGGTGATCCAGCCGCACCTTCCGATACGGCTACCTTGTTACGACTTCACCCCAATCACCGACCATACCTTTGGCGCTTGCCTCCCTTGCGGGTTAGCCCAGCGACTTTGAGTACAGCCGGCTTTCGTGGTGTGACGGGCGGTGTGTACAAGGCCCGGGAACGTATTCACCGCGCCGTGCTGATGCGCGATTACTAGCGATTCCTCCTTCATGCAGGCGAGTTGCAGCCTGCAATCCGAACTTAGACCGGCTTTGTGGGATTAGCTCCCCCTCGCGGGTTTGCAGCCCTCTGTACCGGCCATTGTAGCACGTGTGTAGCCCAGGGCGTAAGGGGCATGATGACTTGACGTCGTCCCCGCCTTCCTCCCCGTTGACCGGGGCAGTTCCCTCAGAGTGCCCGGCATGACCCGCTGGCAACAGAGGGTGAGGGTTGCGCTCGTTGCGGGACTTAACCCAACATCTCACGACACGAGCTGACGACAGCCATGCACCACCTGTGCCGGCTTCCCTTGCGGGATCCCTTCCCTTTCAGGTCGGTACTACCGGCATGTCAAACCCTGGTAAGGTTCTTCGCGTTGCGTCGAATTAAACCACATGCTCCACCGCTTGTGCGGGCCCCCGTCAATTCCTTTGAGTTTCAACCTTGCGGTCGTACTCCCCAGGCGGGGCGCTTAATGCGTTAGCTGCGGCACGGAAGGGATCAATACCTCCCACACCTAGCGCCCATCGTTTACGGCTGGGACTACCGGGGTATCTAATCCCGTTTGCTCCCCCAGCTTTCGCGCCTCAGCGTCAGTACCATTCCAGAGGGCCGCCTTCGCCACCGGTGTTCCTCCCGATCTCTACGCATTTCACCGCTACACCGGGAATTCCACCCTCCCCTCCTGGACTCAAGCCAGGGAGTCTCCAATGCGGGTCCTCGGTTGAGCCGAGGGATTTCACACCAGACTTCCCTGGCCGCCTACGCGCTCTTTACGCCCAGTAAATCCGAGCAACGCTCGCCCCCTACGTATTACCGCGGCTGCTGGCACGTAGTTAGCCGGGGCTTCCTCCGGCGGTACCGTCAACCCCGAGGAGTATTCGTCCTCGGGGGATTCGTTCCACCCGACAGGGGTTTACAACCCGAAGGCCTTCGTCCCCCACACGGCGTCGCTGCGTCAGGCTTTCGCCCATTGCGCAAGATTCCCCACTGCTGCCTCCCGTAGGAGTCTGGGCCGTGTCTCAGTCCCAGTGTGGCCGGTCACCCTCTCAGGCCGGCTACCGATCGTCGCCTTGGTGGGCCGTTACCCCACCAACTAGCTAATCGGACGCAGGTTCCTCCTCTAGCGAGAGCTCCTTGCGGGCGCCCCCTTTGCTCCCCCTGGGATGCCCCATGAGGACATCATCCGGTATTAGCCCCCCTTTCGAGAGGTTATCCCAGACTAAAGGGTAGATTACCCACGCGTTACTCACCCGTTCGCCGCTTTACTCAGGGTGTTGCCACCCCTTTCTCGCTCGACTTGCATGTGTTAGGCACGCCGCCAGCGTTCGCTCTGAGCCAGGATCAAACTCTCCAGAAAGAACGGCTTGCCCCTACGGGCAAACTGCCATGGTCCGTAAGAACGGACCAAAACTACCCGCCCGTAGGCCCGTAACGCGATATTCTATTGTCAAAGAGCAAATAGAAAGGCAGGAGGCCAGAAGATACATCCCCCCGGCCCAATCTGCGACAGGCTAACTATAATTTACTAAAGAGATTGACCCGTGTCAAGGGGGGTCCCTGACAAATCGTTCCTGCCAGGATTTGTTACTATAACCTCAAGGCCCTAAGAGTGTCAAGTCCTTTTTCTTTGCTGTTCCCCTATCCCCCCTGGAGGATCCGGACCTTCCTAAATCGGCGCTTCCCAACCCGAATCAGGTGCTCCCGATCGGTCGCAAGTTCGTAGTCCAGATCGGTCACCCGCTTCCCGTCCACCTCCACCGCCCCTTGCCGGATCAGGCGGCGGGCCTCCGAATTCGACGGGGTCAGACCGGCCTCGGTCAAGACAATGGGGAGCAAGAGGTGCCGATCGGTTGTAGTGATCCGGACCGTCTCTACATCCTCCGGAACCTGCTTGTCCCTGAAGAGCCGATCGAACGCCGCGGCAGCCCCCTCAGCCGCCTCGGCGCCGTGGTACAGCGTCACCAGGACGCCCGCGAGGTTGGCCTTCGCAGCACGAGGATGGAGGGACCCCTTGCTGATGCCCTCCCGGATCCGGTCTATCTCCTCGGCGGCGAGGGGGGTGACCAGCTCGTAGTACCGCACGAGCAGGCTGTCCGGAATCGACATCACCTTGCCGTATATCTCCTTGGCCGGCTCTTCGATGCCGATAGAGTTCCCCAGGCTCTTGGACATCTTCTGGACGCCGTCCAGCCCCTCAAGGATCGGCACCGTCATGATCACCTGGGGCTCCTGGCCGAAATCCCTCTGGAGCTCGCGCCCCACGAGTAGATTGAACTTCTGGTCGGTCCCCCCCAGCTCCACATCCGTGCGGAGGACCACCGAATCATACCCCTGGATCAGGGGGTACAGAAACTCGTGGATGCTGATCGGCAGCCCCTCCCGATACCGCTTCTGGAAGTCATCCCGCTCGAGCATCCGCGCCACCGTGTACCGCGAGGCCAGGTCGATCAGGTCCTGCCCCGTGAGGGGCCGCAGCCACTTGCTGTTGAACTCAACCTGCGTCCTCACCGGGTCGAGGATCTTGAATATCTGCCGCTTGTACGTTTCCGCATTCCGCGCCACCTCCTCCCCTGTGAGGGGCTTGCGCGTCTCGGAGCGACCCGATGGATCCCCGATCATCCCGGTAAAATCACCGATCAAGAAGATGACCTCATGGCCCAGCTCCTGGAACTGCCGGAGCTTGTGCAGGACCACGGTGTGGCCCAAATGCAGATCCGGAGCCGTCGGGTCCATTCCCAGCTTGACCCGCAGGGGCCGGTCCCGCCGCTTGAGCTTCCGGAGCAGCTCCTCCTGGCTGATCACGTCGACGGTCCGGGACGTGAGGACACCCAGTTGGCTTTCCGGGGTCATCTCCCTGCCCTCAAGGCTTCACACATGGTGGTGTGAGGAAACCCCCTCCCGAAGAACTCCCCACTCTGGTATAATACCTTTCTATCTCATCCTTTCCAAGGGCGATGATGATTGAAGGCGATGATTGAAATCATACGCGGACGTTTCCCGCGGGGCCTCATCGGGGCCGTGCTCGTCGTCTCGGTCGTGGGGACGGGGGTCCTCGGGGGAGTGGTCGCCGCCTACGTGCGCGACCTGCCACCCCTCGATATCCTCGAGGATTACGAACCCAGCCTCATCACGACCCTCTACGACGATCAGGGGAAACCTTTCGCGACCTTCTACGAGCAGCGGCGAATCCTGGTCCCCCTGGCCGATATCCCTCAGATGCTCCAGGAGGCCCTCATCGCCGTGGAGGACAGTCGTTTCTATGAGCACTTCGGCCTCGACCCTGTCGGCATCCTCCGTGCCATGTGGACCAACCTCAAATGCCTCTGCCGGGCCGAAGGGGGGAGTACGATCACCCAACAACTGGCCAAGGTCCTCTTTTTCACCCCGGAGAAGAGTTTGTCTCGGAAGGTGAAAGAGGCCCTCCTCGCCCTCAAGATTGAGCGCACGCATCCGAAGAAGAAGATCGTCGAGCTGTACTTCAACCAGATCTACTTCGGCCACGGGGCCTACGGCATCGAGGCGGCGGCGCAAACCTACTTCAAGAAGTCGGTCGGCGCCCTGAACCTCGCCGAAGCAGCCATGCTGGCCGGCCTCCCCAGGGCACCGAACTTCTACTCTCCCATCCTCGATCCCGAGCGAGCCCGCAAGCGGCGGCACCATGTCTTGCAGCGCATGCTGCAAGAGGGATTCATCACGGCCGAGCAAGTCGAGGCGGCCACGGCCATCCCCTTCGATACCGCTGCCTTCGCCCAGGCCAAGAACGTCGGGTCCCATTTCGTCGAATACGTGCGCCAATATCTGGAGGACAAATACGGGACCTACGGGGTGTACCACCGAGGGCTCAAGGTCTACACGACGCTGAACCTCGCAATGCAGGAAGCGGCCGAGCAGGCCATCAAGCGCGGACTCCTCGAGCTCGGGAAGGAACAAGGTCATCAGTCCACGTCGGTGTCCCGGCGAGGGGCGACACCCGCCCGGCAACAGCCCGTGGTCGGAGAGACGGCGGAGGCCACGGTGATGGGTCGGACGGCTGATCGCGTCCAGGTGCAGATCGGCGCGGATCACGCAGAGATACCCCTCGCGGAGTTCAAGGAGATAGGGTTCACGAACCTCGAACAGATGGTGAAACCCGGAGACCAGCTCTTCGTCCGCGTCCTGAAAAGGGACGCGAAACGGATCCAGGTGACCCTGGCAGCAGCACCCGAGCTCGAAGGGGCCCTCCTCGTCCTCGATCCCCGCCAGGGAGGGATCAAGGCCATGGTGGGAGGATACGACTTCCAGCAGAGCAAATTCAACCGGGCGATCCAGGCCAGGCGGCAGCCGGGATCGGCCTTCAAGCCCTTTGTCTATGCGACGGCCTTCGACATGGGGCTGACCCCGGCCACGGTCTTCGAAGACAGTCCAGTCAGCTTCCGCACCATCATCAATGGAAAACCCGCCGAATGGAGTCCGGAAAACTTCGATAAGCAGTTTCGGGGGCCTGTCACCCTCCGTCAGGGCCTGGAGCACTCCATCAATGTCATTGCCGTCAAGCTGATCGAGCAGATCGGGGTCCATCGCGTCATCCGGACGGCCCAGCGTCTCGGGATCAAGAGCCAGCTGCGGCCGGAACTCGCCCTTGCGCTGGGGGTCTCGGAAGTGAGCCTTCTGGACATGGTCTCCGCCTACGGGGTGTTCGCCGCTGGCGGCTACCGGGTCGAGCCGTACGCGATCAAGAGGGTTTTGGACAGCAAAGGCGGGGTCCTGGAGGAGTGGTTCCCGGAGCCCCAGTTGGTCCTCCGCCCGGAGACCGCCTTTGTCCTCACCCACGTCATGAAAGGGGTGGTCGAACGGGGGACGGGAAAGCGCGCCAAGGTCCTCGAGAGGCCGTTCGCGGCCAAGACTGGGACAACGGACTATTCGACCGATGTCTGGTTCATCGGCTCCACGCCGTCACTGGTGGCCGGGGTGTGGATCGGCTACGACACCAAGCGGTCGCTGGGTCCCACCGCGACCAGTGGCCTTCTCGCCGTGCCGATCTGGATGGACTTCATGCGGGTGATCATCCGCGGGCAACCCCCGGAGGATTTCCCTGTCCCCACCGGGGTCGTCCCTTCCTATGTCAATTACGACAGTGGCGAGCCCGTCTCTCCTGACGATCCGGGTGCGATCTTGGAGTACTTCGTCCGGGGGACTGAACCGCGGGTCGTCACGAGCCACTCCCCGGCCGTGCTGCCCCCGGTTCAATAACGCCTCATCCGAACGGAAGATCTCGCGGATCCGGCTCCGCCCCGAGGATCTCCGTGGCTCGCTCGAGGTCCCCCGAATGCCTCAGCGATTGGAGGATGGAAAAACCCTTGAGGAATATTCCTTCGTGTGGTATGCTTCACATATATGCCGCAACGGAAGCCGGAAACCTCGAGGCTCTGAAGCGGGACGAGCAGCATAGGGCAGGTCTCAGAGCCTGAACGGTGGTTTCTCCGGCGATCCCTCCGTTACTCCCCCACCCTCAACCAAGCCGGACACAGTAGCGGTCACACTCGACCCGTGCGCGGGCGGCGTGTGCCCGCGGAAAGCACAGGGACACGCATGTCGTTTGCCGAACTTGGACTCCATGCAGGACTGGTACGGGCCACTCAGCAGATGGGTTTCGACCATCCGACGCCGATCCAGCGGGCGGCGATTCCGCCGCTCTTGGAGGGCCGAGACGTACTGGCCACGGCCGTGACGGGCAGCGGGAAGACCGCCGCGTTCCTCTTGCCGATCCTCCACGATCTTCTGCAGAAGCGCCGCGGGACCACGCGGGCGCTGGTGGTGGTCCCCACCCGGGAACTGGCTGTCCAGATCGCCGAGCACCTCCGCGACCTGGCAGGCAGCACCGGTCTCACCGGCGCGGCGATCTACGGGGGTGTCGCCATGGGGCCGCAGGAGCAGGCCTTCCGAAAGGGCGTAGACGTCCTCATCGCCACCCCCGGCCGCCTCCTCGATCACCTGCAGTATCCATACGCTCGGTTGGACGGCATCGAGTGCCTGGTGTTGGATGAGGCGGATCGCATGCTCGATATGGGGTTCCTGCCAGATATCGACCGCATCCTCCAGCAGCTTCCCAGGCGACGGCGGACCCTGCTGTTCTCGGCGACGCTGCCGGTCCCCATCGTGAACCTGGCCAGGGAGATGTTGCGGGATCCCGTTTTCCTGAACACCGAACGGAAGTCCACCCCGGCGCCCGGGATCACGCATCGGGCCTACCCGGTCCCGCACGAGCTGAAGTCCCATCTCCTACTGGAACTCCTGCGGCAGGGATCGGCCAAGAGCGTCCTGGCCTTCACGCGGACGAAGCACCGGGCCAATCGGTTGGCTGACTTCCTAGCGAGACAGGGGGTGGCCTGCGCCCGCATCCACGGCAACCGCAGCCAGCCGCAGCGGATGGAGGCCCTGGTCGGGTTCAAGCGCGGGCAGTTCCGCGTCCTCGTTGCCACGGACATCGCGGCGCGCGGCATTGACGTGGAGGCGCTGGATCTGGTCGTGAACTTCGATGTGCCCCACCTCCCCGAGGACTACATCCACCGGGTCGGGCGCACGGCCCGAGTCGCGGCCACGGGCGAGGCCTACACCCTGGTCTCCCCCGATGAGGAGGGCGACCTCCGCGCCATCGAGCGCCACCTGGGAAAGTCCCTGCCGCGGCACCAAATCCCCGGATTCAATTACGCGCGGAGGCCGGCGGAACGGCTGGAGGTCCCGCTCGCCGAGCGTATCGCCGCCATCCGCGCGCGAAGAGTCGAGGCGCGGGCGACGGCCAAGGGCGAGGCCCGCTCTCCTCGGGGAGCCTCGGCGACTCGCGGCCCGCGCGAGTCGGCGAAGGGAAATCCTTCACGGCTCTCCCGGCAGCGCCTGGCTGGCCCCAACCGCGTCGGGGCGGGCCTGGCCTGGCTCCGGGAGGTGACGGAACGAAGCGATCAGGGGTCTGCCACCGGGCAAGTCAGGCGGACACGGCGACGCGGCCCGACGTTCGGCAGGAAACCCGGCTTTCCCCGGTAAAATGCCCCCAGTTCATTGCTCTTTGAATCTGGCAACATCACTCCGACGGCGCGACACTGCATCATCTTGCGCACGCTCGCCGTGATGGCTCCCAGGAGATCCCGAAGCTCTAGCTTGTAGACGATGGCGTGTCTCGAGGATCGGGTTCTGCCTCCAGGATCTCCCTGGCCCGCTCGAGGTCCCCCGAGTTCACAAAGATCTGATGCCTCGCCAACGGCCCGATGGTATAGCGGGCATCAACGGCGTACGGGTTTTCGCGCTTGACCATGGACGGAATGTCGTAGGCCTGCAGGAGCGAGACAATGAAGTCGGCCTCGATAAAGCCCTCCGCCTCGACGAGCAAGGCCAGCTCTTCCGCCACCAGATCACCTGCTTGAGCCGACCGGTCTTGACATTCCCAGCGCCTGCCTCACGGCTGCCTGGCGAGACCGATTCGTGCCTTGTAGGCCACGAGGGTGTTCTTGAGCAGCATGGCGACGGTGAGGGGCCCGACGCCGCCGGGGACCGGGGTGATGAGGGAGGCCCTGGGAGAGACCGAGGCAAAATCCACATCCCCGACCAGTCGTCCATTCGCCCGATTGATGCCGACATCAATGACGACCGCCCCCTCCTTCACCATGTCCCCCTTCACGAGGCCAGGCTGCCCTGCGGCCACCACGAGGATGTCCGCCATCCGCGTGTGCCGATCGAGGTCTCGGGTCCATTTTTGGCAGACCGTTACCGTGGCCCGGCGATGGAGAAGCAGAAAGGCGATCGGCTTGCCAACGATGGTACTCCAGCCGACGACGACCGCGTCTCTTCCCTCGATGGCAATCCGGAATCGGTCCAAGACCTCCATGATGCCTAACGGGGTCGACGCGACGAAGAGGGGATGGCCGGTGAGGAGACCGCCCAGGTTTGCAGGGTGGAAGCCATCCACATCCTTCGCAGGGTCTACCGCCTCCAGGATCGATCGCTCCCCGATGTGAGGGGGGAGGGGGAGCTGCACCAGGATCCCATCGACCGTCTCGTCCTTATTCACAGTATGGAGGACGGTGAGAAGCTCCTCGCGGGAGATGGTGGCAGGACGATGGATCTGGACCGATCTGATCCCCACCTCTTCACAGGCCTTGGCCTTATTGCGCACATAGGTGGCCGAGGCGGCATCCTCGCCGACGAGGATCACCGCCAGGCCTGGTGGTCGGTGGCCCGCGGCTAACGCCTTCAGCTCCGCCTGCACCTCGCGGCGGATCGCGGCAGCGATTGCTCTTCCGTCCACCACCTGAGCCGGCATCCTTGTCCCTACGACGCGCTTACCCCGTCCTCGCGAAGCTGGAGCCGAGTGATGGCCTTGGCCCTGCCGCTCTCCTCCTCCAGGTCCAGCAGGACGGCGCACAGGATCGGGTTCCCCTTGGCCACGCGGAATTTCGAGGGCGTCTGGGTGAGGAAGCGATGGATGACATCCGAGAATTCCATCCCGATGACGGAATCGCTGGCCCCGGTCATTCCCACATCGGAGATGTAGGCGGTGCCAGCGGGGAGGATCTGCTCGTCGGCGGTCTGGACATGCGTATGCGTGCCCACCACCGCTGACACGCGACCGTCGACGAAACGCGCAAAGGCCTGCTTCTCGGAGGTGGCCTCGGCGTGAAAATCGACGATGATGAGGTCGGTCGCCTCCTTGAGGAGCGTGATTTTCTGCTCTCCAACCCTGAAGGGGCAGTCGATGGTCGGCATGAAGACCCTGCCCTGCAGATTCAACACGCCGACCCGCGTCCCGCCCCGCTCCCAGAGGGCCACCCCAGATCCTGGGGCGGACTCCGGATAGTTGGCGGGACGGAGGAGACGCCGTTCGGTGGTGATGTAGAGCTCCCCCTCTTTCTTGTCCCAGATATGGTTGCCCGACGTCAGGAGATCGATGTTGGCCCTGAAGAGTTCCTCTGCCACCGACGGGGTGATGCCGAAGCCGCCCGCCGCATTCTCGGCATTGGCAATCGTCAACGCAATTCCGTGCTCCCTCTGAAGCCCCGGCAGCAGGGCGGTCACGGCCTGCCGCCCTGGCGTTCCGACGATGTCGCCAATAAACAGGACTTTCATACAGACCTCAGCCCACAGACCCCAGACCGCAGACCGTGCACCCTCACAATCCGTAGTCTGAAGTCTGAGGTCTGAAGTCTGGAGTCTGATGTCTCACTTCGCGTATTCGACGGCCCGGGTCTCACGGATCACCGTGACCTTTACGTGACCGGGGTACTGCAACTCTTGCTCGATCCGTCTGGCGATGTCCCGGGCCATCTGCTGGGCATCGGCATCGGAGACCTGGCCGCTTTCCACGATGATGCGAATTTCCCGTCCGGCCTGGATCGCATAAGACTTGGAGACGCCCTTGAAGGAATCGGCGACCTTTTCCAGTTTTTCCAATCGCTTCACGTACGACTCTAACATCTCCCGACGGGCCCCCGGTCGGGCGGCCGAGAGGGAGTCCGCCGCCTGCAAGATCACAGCCTCGAGGCAGTTCGGCTCCTCGTCTTCATGGTGGGCGGCAATGGCATTGATCACATGAGGATGTTCCCCGTACTTCTTCGCAAATTCTGCGGCAATCTGGGTGTGGGTCCCCTCATGGTAGCCGTCCACCGATTTGCCGATATCATGCAGCAGCGCGGCCCGCTTCACTAGGGCAGGATCCAGCCCCATTTCGGTGGCGATCACGGCCGCCAACTGAGCCACCTCCACGGTGTGATGAAGCTGGTTCTGGGAGTAGCTCGTCCGGTACCGGAGGCGGCCGATGAGCCGGATCAGCTCCGGGTGGAATCCCGTCACGCCCAGCGCAAAGGTGGCCTGTTCCCCCGCCTCCCGGATCTTCTCGTCAATCTCCTTCTTGACCTTTTCCACGACTTCTTCGATGCGGGCGGGGTGGATCCGACCATCGACGATGAGGCGCTCCATGGCAATCCGCGCGATCTCTCGGCGGACCGAGTCGAAGCCCGAAAGGATCACCGCCTCCGGCGTGTCGTCCACGATGACATCGATCCCGGTGGCTTTCTCGAAGGCCCGGATGTTGCGCCCTTCCCGGCCGATGATCCGCCCCTTCATGTCATCACTGGGCAGAGCAACCACCGAGACGGTCGCCTCGGCGACAAAATCAGACGAACACCGATCGATGGCGATGGCCAAGACCTCCTTGGCCTTGCGGTCCGCCGTCTCCTTTGCCTCATCCTCGATGCGCCTGACGAGGGCCATTGCCTCCAGGCGGGCCTCGCTCTCCATGTGCCGCATCAACACCCTCTTGGCCTCCTCCGCGGTCATCCCCGAAATGCGTTCGAGGTTCTGCCGCTCCTCCGCCAAGAGCGCCTGGATCTTGTTTTCACTCTCTCGAAGCTGCTCATCCCGACGAGTAAAGTCCGCGTCCCTGCCGCTGATCTGTTGCTCCCGACGATCCAAATGATCCAGTTTGCGCTCTAACGACTCCTCCCGCTGGAGGAGACGCCGCTCCAGAGCCTGGAGGGCGTCGCGACGCTCCCGGGCCTCCTTTTCCAGCTCCGCCTTGGCCCGGAAGATCATGTCCTTTACCTCAAGCTCCGCCTCCTTCCGCTTGCGCTCGCCCTCCTTCTCGGCATCCGCGACGATCGTCCGGGCCCGCGCTTCGGCCTCGGCGGTGCGGCGGCGCGCCAGAACCTTCGGGGCCATGAAGCCCAGGGCGAGGGAGAGAACTGCAACACCGACCACGATCAACCAGCCGATCCCCGTGATCTCCACGGTCCATCACCTCCTCAGGAGTCTCGCTGTGGACCCTCTCTTCCCCGTCCCGCTTCGATCATCCGGCTCTCCGTGACGACACAATCGACCGGAACATCGCGGGCCTCCACCGGAAGATGATCCACCACCTGAAAACCAAATGCCAGACCGATCTTGAGGGCTTTCGGGCCGATGCAGCCTCCGCTCCTCACGATCGGCCGGGGCCAAGCCTTCCCTCAGCCGACGCATCTGTGTGCGTACGGCATCCTTTGAATTCATACGCCGGGTCCTAAACCGGTGGTGGGCGGGAAGGAGCAGAGGACCCCTCGTCAGCCAACTACAGATTACGGCTGAGCGGAGATGCGAATGGGGATGGCGGCGGGAATGCGGAGAAAGAAAAACCCCCCACCTGAGTGCCGTGTGGAGGTTTCCTCGTGAACCTGCGCTCGCAGGTGGGTGCCCCGCATGCGCCTTAGGCTTCCCTTCGACCTGCCCTTCGACAGGCTCAGGGCGTGCACACAGCGCACCTGTAGGGGCTCCCTATCTTTCGCTGTTGGTTCAAGGAAACCGACCCCATCACGAACACGGCAGGGGGTTCCGGTCGTCATCGTTCAGGCCCTCCCTTCGAGGGCTTCCGCGCGATCACTGTATCCAGCTCCGCTTCCAGCTCCTCAATCTTCGCCGCCGCTGCGGTCTCCTCCTTCTTCACCCACGCCTCGAGCTTCAGAAAAGCATCTGCAATGTTCAGCGAGGCCAGGACCGCCATCTTGATCGAAAGGACGGCCGTCCCGCCCGCCACCTCGTGGATCTGCTGATCGACATAATGGGCAACCCGTTGGGTGTACGTCACGTCCTCCCCTCCGAGGCCCCGCAACGCATACCGCTCCCCGAAAATCTCCACCTGCACGAGATCACCCTGACCTGTCATCGCCGCACTTGCAACGCGGCCTCCACCCGGGAGACCTCCTCAAGGAGCTCGTCCACCCGGGCCCGAACTTCCTGCCGTTCGGTCTCGAGTCGCTCCACGGCCTTCTTCAACGTGGCCTTTTCGGCTTCCAAGGTTCCGATCCGGTTCCCCAGGGCCTTCTTCTCCGATTCACATTGACTGAGGAGCGAGACCACCTCGCGAACCTTCTTTTCCAGGTCCTGAAGCCTTTCGAGGATCATCGCAGGACGCCCCCCAGATCCCGCTCTACCGCCTCCAGGATCTTTCTGTGAATCGTCGCGACCTCTTCATCGGTGAGTGTCCGATCCGCCGCACGGTACTGGATTGAAAAGGCGAGGCTCTTCTTCCCCTCGGGCACCGGCTCCCCTCGATAGACATCGAAGGGTCTCACCTCTTCCACCAGCGCCCCTCCGGCGCGGCGGATGGCACCCTCTACCTCTGCGGCCCGCATGCGTTCCGGAACGACCACGGCCATATCCCGGAAGACTGCAGGATACCTGGGCAGCGGGTTGTACCGCGCCTGGGGCTTCCGGTCCCGATCGAGCCGATCCAGATCGATCTCCATCGCGACCGCCATCGTCTTGAGATCGAAGTTCCGGATCACCTCCGGATGGAGTGCCCCGATCGAGCCGACCACATCCCCCTCAAGCACGACCTCTGCCTGCTGGCCGGGATGGAGATACGGGATATCGACCGCCGCCCTCAGGGCAAGAGAGACGCCTACAATCTTGTCGAGGGTCTCTACGACCCCCTTCAGATCGTAGAAATCAACCCTTTCCCCTTTCGTCCCCCACCACGCGGGGAACCGGTCTCCGGCGGCAACGACTGCGACGGTCCGCACTTCGACCGGTGCGGGCGCACCCGGTTGGGGACGAAAGACGCGAGCGATTTCAAAGAGCTTCGCCTCGCGACTCCCCCGGCTTTCGTTCAGAACCAGGTTCTCAAGGAGAGACGGAAGGAGGAGACTCCGTAAGACTCCCTCCCCCCCCAGCGGATTTCGGATTCTGACCAGGCGTCGCCGGGGGTCGTCCGCCGGCAGGCGTAACTTATCAAGAAGCTCCTCTCGTGTAAAGCTAAAATTGACCGTCTCCTGGAAGCCCCAGGCCGTCAGCAGCCGACGCATCTGGCGT
>JAHFDE010000157.1 GCA_023249165.1 Candidatus Methylomirabilota bacterium
CTTTGCCACCACGGCCGTCGATCTTGCCAAGATGGCGGAGCTCTGCGAGGAGCGGTTTCCGGGGCAGATCACGGGGGCGGATATCGAGGAGATCTCGCTCAGGGCCTACCGCCATGCACGAGTTCGGGGGGCGAAGGTGGTGGGGGAGGAAGATTACCGCTGGGCTATTGCGGATTTCATTCCCTCTCAGTCGGCGGATGTGATCAGTCGGCAGGAGCTCATGGCGGTCTCCCACTGCTCCTCACGCCGCTTCCTGCCTGAGCGGTACCGGGACGTCGGAGCCGAGCGGCTCCGGTCCCCCGAGGCCAGCATCGGGCAAGAAAAGTTGGAACGGCACTAGGAGAGGGCGAGGATGCTTCCCATCTATGTGAAGGAGCCGGGATTCCGCGAGCCGGAAGAGCCCATCTACTACGTGGTGACCAGGAGTGGCCTCTTTCAGGTCAAACGGACCCCCGTCTTTCGCTCGCGGGTCCGCGTTCGTGGACTTGTATGGCTTGAAGAAGAAGAAGAGGGCGCACGCTTTCTTCTGCCGCTCATCCCCGAGAAGATTCTGGGTGAGACCATGGCCTTTTTCCGAGAGGTCTTTCGTAAGTATCGGGCCGAGGCGGCCGTCCTCATCTATCTAAGGGAGGGGGCGGGGGAATACGAAATCCGGATCCCTCCCCAGCAGGTGGCCGGAGGTCACTGTCGGTATGAGATCGGCCCGAATCCTCCCGGCTGTATCCGGGTCGGAACCATTCACAGCCACGGCGCGGCCGAAGCCTTCCATTCAGAGCTCGATGATCTCGACGAACAATATGACGATGGGCTCCATGTGACGATTGGATCCTTGCATGCCAAACCCTCCGTCTCCTGCTCGCTGGTCGTGGACGGCCGGCGCTTCGACCTGCAACCAGAGGAGGTTCTCGAGGTCATGCCGTGGCAATTGGAACCGACGATCCGCCTTGAGGATTCGGAAGCCGTGACGCCTGAGCCGCCTCCCGGCGATTCCGATCCCAGCGGCCGGCCCTCCGCCATTTAAGGCAGCCATCAGCAGTCAGCTATCCGCTGTCCGCCGGGGACGTGTACAAAGCTGACCGCTGACCGCTGAAAGCTGACAGCTATGATTGAGATCAAGGTGATCGGTATTGGTGGGATCGGTTGTGCCCTTCTTCCCTTCCTGGCGAGGTATCTGAACTACCAGGAAGAGCCGGCGCGAATCACCCTCATTGACGGGGATGAGTTTGAGCGGGCCAATGCGGACAGGCAGGCCTTTGGGACGCTGGGAAATAAGGCGAAGGTCAAGGCGACCGAGATCGCTCGCGAATTTCAACGGCTGGCGTTCCGAGCGGTTCCCGAGTACATCAGCGAGGCCAATATCGCCCAGCACATCCAGGAGGGCGACACGATTTTTCTGGGGGTGGATAACCACAAGACCCGGAAGGTCGTGAGTGACTATTGCGAGAAGCTTGCTACCGTCACGTTGATTTCCGGGGGGAATGATTTCATCGACGGAAACGTTCAGCTCTATATGCGCGAGGGAGGTCGGGACCGGACCGCCCCGATCACGCGGTATCATCCGGAGATCCGAACCCCCCAGGATCGCTCACCTGCGGAGATGTCGTGCGAGGAGCTGATGGCGCGCGGTGCGCCCCAGCTCCTCTTCGCGAATCTCGCCATTGCCTCAGCCATGCTCAACGCCTTCTATGGCATTCGCGAAGGGAGACTCACATACGGCGAGGTCTACCTCGACATCCTCGAGGGGAAGAGCAACCCAGTCAGACGCGAGGGAGAGCGATGACCGAACCCCTCAAGCAGGCGACGCGAGTCCGTCCGGGCTCCCCCGCGGAGACCCAGGAAACGGTGCGGGTGATCTACGGGGTCCATTCGCTCGATGTAAACATTGCGGGGCGGAGCGTCGGAGAGGTCCGCGCCGCCCTCAGGCAGGCCTTGAACATCCCCCCCCAGGCCGTGGCGGTCGTCGATGGGCGCGAAAGCCTGGAAAGCTACATCCTTCAGGTCGGTGAGATCCTGGAGTTCGTCCGGCTGGCCGGCGAAAAGGGGAGGCTCAAGGGTAGCCTCCTCACATGGGGTGGAAGAATGTCAGGGAGATGCCGGCCGCCAGGGGGATCGTGATGTTGTCATCCAGAGGCAGGGGGAGGCACTCCGTCACCGCCGCGATGACGGCCCCTGCGAAGGCGGTGGTAGCGGGGAAGAGGGGCAGGGTCACGAGAAAGGCTGTCACCACGAAGGCACCTGTTCCCGACAGGGTCTTCCCCTTGGTGAGCCGGTAGCCTCCCATGGCCTGCCCGACGACTGACGCGGCGGTGTCCGCACAGGCGAGGACCAGCAAGGCTGCAGCGGCGACGGTCTGCTCGAACGCCAGGATCGTGAACCAGCAGGCCACAAGGTAATACGTGGATCCTGTGAGGCGTCTCTCCTCTTCCGGTCGCATCGCTCCTTGAAAGAGGCGGAGAAACCAACGGTTCAAGGCAGGCCACCGCAGGCGCAGGACGTCTGCCACGATGAAGGGCAGGGCGAGGCACCCCAGGATGAGGAGCGCCTGGGGCTTTGTGAGGTTCAGGAGCAGGTAGATGACGGGGATCAGACCGCCGAGGAAGTGAATCAGCTTCCGGGCCGACTCGAAGAATGGAAGCCGCACCCGTCCCTCCCTTGCGTGGCCGCCTCGAGCCGAATCTTAGAGATACTGTCCGTAGCGGATCTTTTCGACGACCTCTTTGATCTTCCGATATTCCTCGATGACACGGAGCAGATCCTGGGTCTCCACAAAGCCCGGGACCACCTTCCCTGACAGGGGGCCAAAGCGCTTGGAGAGGCTGCTGAGAAGATCCTCCCACCTTCGGAGGGTGATCTCCTCGGCTCGCCGCGTTATCCGCTCCACCCCGGTCCTCCTGCCGTCCCCATATCATACGGGGCGGAGGGAGTCAACGTCATAGGCGAGCCGCGGAGAGTCCGAGCCATCCGTGGGTTCGCTGACGGGCGGGGGGAGAGAAATCCTGGTGTCGACGGTCAGTCCGGATAGATCAGGAGCGTGCGGCCGGGATGGATGAGAGATCCCTGCAGGTTGTTCCAGCGCTCGAGGTCCTTGGGACTGACCCGGTGCGTCTTCGCGATTTCCCAGAGGCTATCGCCCGGCTTGACGACGTACAGGCTGTAGTGCGAGGCGGGTCTGTTGTTCGTGGTCTGTTTGGTCGTGGAGGTCTCGGCGAGGGTCAGCGCTGGGACCGGAACGGTGAGATGGGTGCCGGCCCGGATGTGGTTGGGGTTCTGCAACCCATTCATCTCCATCAAGACCGCGACCGTGGTTCCATACCGCTGGGCGATGGTGGAAAGGGCCTCCCCGGGTCGAACCTGGTGGTGGCGCCACGCGGGACTCCGCGCCTGGAGAAGCCGGTCGAGGGCATCGAGGTAGGTGGCCTTGCTTCCCGGGGGGAGATTGAGGAGATACCCCTCCTGGGGGGGAGTGACGAGCCGATTGAGCTCGGGATTTTGGTCCCGCAGCTCCTCCGTGCTGACCCCCACAGCCTTCGCGAGAACCCGGAGATCCGTCTGCTGAGAGAGGGGGACCTGATCGACCTGCCACGACTCCTCCCTGGGGGGCGGGAAACCATACGCCTTGGGGTCCTTGGCGATCAGGGTCATCGCCATGAAGGCCGGCACATAGTACTTCGTTTCTCGGGGGAGATTGAGCTTCCAAAAGTCGGTGGTCCCCTGGCGCGTGATGGCCCGAAGAACCTTGCCCTCTCCCGCGTTATACGCGGCAATGGCTAACGGCCAGGACTCGAACATCGCATAGAGGTCCGCCAGATAGTTCGCCGCCGCCGCGGTGGCCTTGACCGGATCCCGACGTTCATCCACCCACCAATCGACCTTCAGGCCATACTTCCGGGCCGTCCCCTTGATGAACTGCCATATCCCGACCGCCCTCGCCCGCGAGTAGGCGTACAGCTTGAATGCACTCTCGATATAGGCCAAGTTCACCAGGTCTTCGGGCAGCGCCTTCTCCGCAAAGATCTTGCGCATCAGGGGAAGGTATCGCCCCGAGCGCTCCAAAGCCTCCGCGATCAACTCCCGCTTCTTCGTGGTGAAGAGCTCGATGTAAGCCTGAACGTCGTGGCGCATCTCCAAGGGGATGTCCGAAGGGAGCTCCGGTTTTTCCGCCGGCGGGACTGCCTTCTCCAAGGCCGTCACATCCTCGGGGCTCACGAGGGAGGCCTCCCCTTCAGAGGGGGTCACATGCATCGCGCGGATACCGGCCAACTCGTCTAAGAGGGCTTCGAGATCTTCGAATAGTTGTTGGCGGCGCCCCGCGTCCGGTGCCGAAGAAACCCCATCGCTCAGGAGAAGCGCGCGGGCCCGAGTCAGGAGGGTGATCGCCTCATCACCTTTCCCCTCCTCCCACTGGCGTTTGGCCTGTTGGACGAGCCCCTCGACCTCCATCAACAAGGGATCGCCTGATCGGCCATCTTTCCCGTCGATCGCCC
>JAHFDE010000035.1 GCA_023249165.1 Candidatus Methylomirabilota bacterium
AGGGAGCCCCTCGGCCCCGCTCGGGACAAGCCCCTCGACTGCGCTCGGGACAAGCCCCTCGACTGCGCTCGGGACAAGCCTCTCGGCCCCGCTCGGGACAAGCCCCTCGACTGCGCTCGGGACAAGCCCCTCGACTGCGCTCGGGACAAGCCTCTCGGCCCCGCTCGGGACAAGCAAACGGGGAAAGCTCTTGTCAGAAAGCTTTCCCCGCGCGTCGAATGGTGGCCCCAGCGGGATTCGAACCCGCGTTTCCGCCTTGAGAGGGCGGCGTCCTAGGCCGGGCTAGACGATGGGGCCGACAACGGAAACGGTGTGGCTGCGGGGCGAGGACTCGAACCTCGACAACCTGATCCAGAGTCAGGTGGACTACCGTTATCCGACCCCGCAATGACTCTCCTGATTCGGAAACGCCAAAAAGAAACCCGGATTCAGCGAATCCGGGCGATGGGTGGCCTCACTATGGCTGAGGGGCGCCGGAAAGTCAAGCCGAAAAAGGCTCTTTCTGCTCGTGCAGCGTGATGAATTTTTTCACCTCGAAGGTCTTCACACCCCCGGGGGTTTGGATGCGTACCCCGTCTCCCTTCCGTCGTCCCACCAGACCCCGCCCGATCGGGGAGGCGATCGAGACCCACCCCTTCTCCCCGTTACTCTCCTCGGGCACCACGAGCTTGACCACCCGCTCGCCGCCGTTCTCTGCATCGCGCAGGTAGACAATCGAGCCGAACCCCACGCGATCCTGAGGGACGGACCGCGGATCGATCGCCGAGAGGGAGGCGATCCGCTGCTTCAAGAAGATGATCCGTGCCTGGACGAATCCCTGTCGCTCTTTCATCGCGTGGTAATCCGCATTCTCGGTGAGATCCCCGAGGAGGCGCGCCTCCTCGATCTTCTGCGGGATATCGATCCTGAACTCCCTTTCCAAGGCGCTCAGCTCCCCCCGCAGCGTGTTGAGCAGCTCTTGTAAGCCCACAGCGATCCTCCTCACTCCCGGAAAAGCTGCCTTACGCGGCACCCCGCTCCAGAACCGCCGCAAGCCGCTCCAAACATATCTCGCGGCCCGCCAGCTCCATCACGAGAAACAGCGGGGGGCTCACCGATCCACCGGTCACGGCGACGCGGGTGGGCTGGGCCACGTCTCCCAGCTTGAGTTTGCGCTCGGACGCGAAATCTCGGTAGAGTCTTTCGAGGGTTGCGGCGTCAAAGGGGCTCGTCCCCTGGAGCCTGCCGTGAACCTCACGGAGGTGCGTCAAGGCTTGAGGCCGAAGATGCTTCTCCACAGCCTGGGGATCATAATCGATGCCGACCCGGAAGAGGAAGCGGGAGTTCTGGGCAAGTTCCCTGAGCGTTTTGGCCCGCTCCCGAAAGGTACGGATGACCGCCTCGCCGAAGGTCCCTCCCTTGCCCGAGCCCGACCACGCGCCCGCCTTGGCCTCGATCTCGCCCGGAGGGATCCCCGCCTGCTCATAGAATGGGAGGAGGAGGTCCGCCAGCCACTTCGGATCCGCTTCCCGGAGGTAATGGGCGTTCAGCCAGTCGAGCTTGGCCTGATCGAAGATGGCCGGGGCATGGCCCACCTGCCCGATATCGAAATAGCGAATGAGCTCCTCCCGACTGAAGATCTCCTGATCTCCGTGAGACCAGCCCAGACGGACAAGATAATTCACCATCGCCTGGGGGAGATACCCCAGGTCTCGATACGCCAGCACCGAGGTCGCCCCGTGGCGTTTGGACAGGCGCGTCCGGTCTGGGCCCAGGATCATGGGGACGTGGGCAAATCGGGGCACGGCAAGGTCCAAGGCGTGGTAGACCTGGGTCTGTTTCGGGGTGTTGGACAGATGATCATCCCCCCGGATCACGTGAGTGATCTGCAGCAAGCCGTCATCGACGACGACGGCAAAGTTATACGTCGGCATGCCGTCCGATCGCATCAGGATGAAATCATCCAGTTCGGCATTGTCAAAGCGGACCTCTCCGTGGATGAGGTCGTCAACGACGGTCACCCCGGAATCTCGCACCCGGAGGCGAAGCGACCAGGGTCTTCCCGGCTCCACCCGCCGATCCCGACATCGGCCGTCATAGTGAGGGGAGCGCCCCGCCGCGAGGGCCGCTCTGCGGCGCTCCTCGAGCTCCTCGGGGGTACAGACGCATCGATAGGCCCTGCCTGCCTTGAGGAGCTGCTCGGCATACCCCCGATAGATCGAGAGCCGCTCCGCCTGGCGATAGGGCGCCTCGTCCCAATCCAGCCCAAGCCACTTCAGGCTCTCCACGATCGCCTCGACCGACTCTTCCGTCGAGCGGTCGACGTCCGTGTCCTCGATCCGCAGGAGAAAAACCCCGCCGTGATGTCGGGCGAAGAGCCAGTTGTACAGGGCCGTCCGGGCCCCCCCCACGTGAAGATGGCCGCTGGGCGACGGGGCAAACCGCACGCGGATCCGCTCATTCATTGTGACTGTGCTTCCCCCCCCTCCAACACCTCGCCTATTATCCCTAGGGGAAAACGAGCCCGTCAACCCCTTTCACAATCCCGCGAGGAGGCTTGGGTGCTAGGATGCTGGAATGCTAGCAGGCTTGGAGGCTGGAAAGCTAGAAAGCAAAAACACCCCTGTAGCGTACAAGCTTCCTAGCCTTCTAGCGTTCTAGCCGTCCAGCCTGCTAGCGATCGACCATCCGGGCCACAGTGTCCAGGAAATTCCCGGGCTCGATGGGTTTCGTGAGGTATGTGGCTCCCATCTTCCGCGTCTCCTCCCTGGAGGCGTCGCTTTGGAAGGCGGTGAGGACCATAATAGGAATCTGCGCCGTCCGAGGGCTTTCCCGGATCTGCCGGCACATCGTGATCCCGTCCACCTCGGGGAGGAGCAGGTCCGCGACCACCAGCTCTGGCTTCCACTGCTGACAGAACTGGAGACCTTCCTTGCCGTTCTTCGCTCCGAGGACCACATAGCCGGCCCTCGTCAAGAGATCCGTGAGGAACCGGCGAAAGAGCTCATCATCCTCCACCACCAGGATGCGCCGCGCCTCGGACCCCTCGGGGCCCCGGCGCTCCTCGGCGGTTTCCCAGGCGAGTTCCTCTGGCTTGACCTGGGTCACCTGGCCGCAATTGGGACAGTAGACCGGGAAACTCTCCACGTGGGAAATCGCATCCCAGACGGCAAAGCGGACACCGCACACCCGGCAGACAAAGACCGGCCGATCCCCGAGCACCTCCTCCCGGCTCTGCGTCATCGGCCGCCTCCCGCCGCGTCGGGCATCTCGGCGCGCACAGAAGGAACCGTGAAGGAGAAGCGACTCCCCTTGCCTTCTGCACTCTCCACCCAGATGCGCCCCCCGTGGGCCTCGACCGCCAGCCTGCAGAAGGTGAGACCCAGACCGGTCCCCCGCCGCTCGTGCGCCTCGCGAAGCTCGACCTGGCCGAATTTATCGAAGATCCGGTTCTCCTCCTCATCATCCACGATCAGGATCGCCGGCTCGTTGACGCCCACGCACGCCCCCTTAGCGTTGCCGCCGCGGCTCCGCCTGAGCACCGGTCCGAAGGAGCTCGTGGACCAGGCGGAGGAGCTTGTCCAGCCGGAAGGGTTTTTCGAGTAGCCGATCGATCCCCACGGCCTCCTGCTCCGTTTGACTCACGGCCGCATTCCACCCCGTGCAGAGGATGAGTTTGACCTCCGTGTTGAGCTCCCGAACCTTTCGGGCCACCTCCAGCCCGGTGAGGTCCGGCATCCCCAGATCTGTGATCACCACCTGGAAGGGTTCTACCCGGAAGGCCTCGACCCCTTCGATTCCGGACCCCACCCCCACGGCCATATGTCCCTCCAGCCTGAGGAGGTTCGTGATCACCTCTCTAAGATGCGGTTCGTCGTCGATCACCAGGATGCGCCCCGTCCGACGCCCAACCGGGCGCGCGCGGTCTTCCGGGCTTCGCGGCAGTTCTGCCGGGACCGGAAAGGCGACACAAAACCGACTGCCCCGTCCGAGCTCACTCTCCACCGAGATCGAGCCGCGGTGTCGGGCGACGATTCCATACGAGGTACTGAGGCCCAGCCCGGTCCCCTTCACCCCCTTGGTGGTGAAGAACGGATCGAAGATCTTCTGGCGCACCTCCTCGCTCATTCCCACCCCGGTGTCCTCAAAGACCGCCTCAACCCATGGCCCTTCATCGCGGCCCGGCTCGACACAGGTCCGCACGATGAGGCATCCGCCATCCGGCATGGCGTCCAGCGCATTGAGGATGACGTTGGTAAAGACCTCCCGAAGCTCCGCGGGGTTTCCCGTGATGGGCGGGATGTCGCCGAGCTCCGTGACGACGTCGATCCTGGTCCCCTTCAGCTCTGCCTCGTCCTTCCACCGGGCCTGCGTAAACTGCAGGACCTCGGTGATCACCCCGTTGAGGTCCACGGGGACCATTGATTCGGGTGCCCCGGTCCGGGCAAAATCCTGAAGCCGGCGGACGGTGCTCGCCCCGTCCAGGGCCGATTGCTGGATGCTGTTCAGCCATCGCTTCAGCTCCCGGTCCTGAACCTGCCGCAGGAGCAGATCGGTCCTGGCGACGATAGCCGCAAGGACGTTGTTGATATTGTGGGCCACTCCCGCTGCCAGGGTCCCCAGGGCCGCCAGCTTCTCCGAGCGCAAGACTTGCTGGTCCCACTGCTTGCGCTCGGTGATGTCAGTCACCAAGACGATGGTCCCGAGAGATTCCCCGCTGGCCCCTCGTCGCGGCGTGCTGCTCACCAAGGCAGTGAAGGTGCTTCCATCCTTTCGGAACAGCCTGGTCTCAAAGACGCAGGCCCGGTCCCGTCGCTTCAGCCGGGCGAGATCGCTGGCGCGGAACCCCGGAGGAGCATGAGGGTCCGGGCCTCCCGACCGGCCCGGGCCTTCCCAAGGCTCGTAGCCGAGCATCTCGGTGATCTGGCGGTTGCCGAACGACCACCGGCCTTCCGCATCGAGCACCAGGATCCCCACGTCCATGGCGTCGATCAGCATGCTGCTGACGTCCGCGACCTGCCGAGACTCGGCGATGGATTCCGGCGTTGGGCCAGCCTGAGCGCCCCCTGCGGAGCCCAGCTGTTCGATCGTCCGACCCATCAGTTCCCCCACCATCCGGAGAAAGCGAAGATCGCGAGGGGCAAAGTGACCTCGCCGCCGACTGTATAGAGCCAAAAATCCGGCTCCGCTCGCCCGCACCGCAATCGGCACGCTCGCGAAGGAGCGAATCTTTTGCTCGCCAGCCGGTAGAGGAGAGTCGGGTGGGAGATCATCGAAGAGGAGTGTCTCCTGGCACGGATCGAGATCTCCGCGGCCAATCCCCTCAGGATGGGAAGGACTCCAGGGGGCCGCCCAACTCCCCCGACCGCGACAGAGGGCAGGAACGTAGGCGGCGGCCGTCTCCTCCCAGACCCAGAGCACTCCCGCCTCGGCTTCTAAGAGCCCCACGATCTGCTCGAGCACGGGGCCGAACACGGGCTCGAAATCTGGATTCCCCCGGGGGGTGACGTGAGAAGGCATTACACCCTCTGCAGCGAATGTCTACGCCAGCTTGTGCACGCGGCATGCCAAAAAAGGCCACCCGTGCCATTGACGGCGGCAGCCCTGCGCGCGTATAGTCGAGGAGATCCGCACGCATGATCATGGTCCTGTGGGGAAAGAGCTACGGAGACTGTCCCATGAGCCCTCCCCCACCCGCGGGGGCAGATCTGCACCTTCACTCCTCCTACTCGGATGGAAGCTTTCCACCCCGACGGGTCGTCGCCGAGGCGGCCAGCCGCTCTGTGAGCCCGATCGCCTTGACCGACCACGACACTGTCGCGGGGATCCCTGAGGCACTCCAGGCCGGCACCGAGATGAAGGTGGAGGTGATCCCGGGCGTTGAGCTGTCGGCGCAGGACGTCAATCAGGAGGTGCACATCCTGGGCTATTTCATCCGCTGGGACGACCCAGCCTTCCAGAGGACGCTCGATTTCCTTGGGAGAAAGCGGCGGGATCGGCTCACTGAGATCCTCCGCCGTCTGGATCAGAAGGGAATTCCCCTGACGGCAGACGAGGTCCTGCAGATCGCTGGGAAGGGAACGGTAGGGAGGCTCCACGTGGCCCGGGCTCTCGTGGCGCGAAGGGCGGTGGGCACCCTGGATGAAGCCTTCGATCGTTTCCTCGCGCAAGGTCGGCCCGCGTATGTGGAGCGCACGGGATTTACTGCTCCTGAGGCCATCGCCGCCATCCGGCAAGCGAATGGGATCCCGGTCCTGGCCCACCCAGGGAGCAGCAGACTGGCCAACCTCGGACGTCTGATCGAGGCAGGCCTCCAGGGGGTCGAGGTCATGCACCCTGCCCACACGACCGAGGATGTCGTGACCCTCACCCGCCTGGCCACGAAACACGGTCTGCTCATCACCGGGGGCTCTGACTGTCATGGGCTCGCCAAAGGGGGGATCTCCTTGGGCACGATCCGGCTCCCCTTGGCCTACGTGGAGTGCCTGCGGCAGGCGGTCCCCTCCCACCGGACACCCAACGCCTAACACACCCGGCCGATCCATCGGCCTCACACCCTCCTCGGAGAAGGTGATCCCGCCGCGCTCATTTTCCCTCCCGGGAGGGCATCTCTGCCTCGTCGATGAGCATGACGGGGATCCCATCCCGAATGGGATACCGGCGACCGCACGCCTGGCAGATGATCCTCTGGCCCACCTCATCGAGCCGGACCTCACCTCTGCAGGCAGGACAGGCCAGAATCTCCAAGAACTCCTTGTCGATCATCACTCCTCCCGCGCTACGCAAACTTGCTCTCTACGTCCGGCAGCCGGTCTCTTCCACAGACCTGAGCAGTTCCTCCCCGGGAATGACGACGAGGTCGTCCAGGATCCGGAAGGGATGCCGGGCCGATCGGGTAGTCCGCCCCCAGACCACATCCTTCACGACCTGGTGGTCCTCCCTCCGGATCGTCTTCACGCCCTCCGGGTCGCGGTAGGTGATGCCCTCCAACCGTTCGACGATCCTCTCGGTATCGAGAGAGCCCACCTCTTCGATGACCCGCTTCAGCAGATGGACGGCGGAATAGCTGGCCAGGGCCACATCCGCGGGGTACTCGCCGTAGAGCATACGATAGGCCTTCACGAAGACCCGGTTCTCCACGGAATCCGGATAGGCGAACCAGTAACCGGCCGAGACCCAAAGCCCCGCCGGCATCTCATCCCCCAGCGGGCCCAGGACCCCTAACGACGCCCCTCCGGGATTGACAAAGAACTTCACCCGCTCAAAAAAGCCGAGGGGCAGGGCCTGCCTGACGAAGGCAACAAGCTCTTGTCCCCACAGGGTAGACAAGACCCCATCCGGTTTGGCTTCCATCACGGCCTGAATGACACTCGTGTAATCGGCGGTGAAGCGCCTGGGCCAAAACTCCCCGACAAACTCGACATCGGGCCTGACCTTTCTGAGCGCCGCCTGAAAGGTCTCCCAGGCATCGCGGCCGTACTCGCCGGCCCCGATACCGACCCATCGCTTGGCCGGCCTGTCCTTCATGACCAGCGCCGCCGCCCGGGCGTCCATGATGGCGTTGGGGACGATCCGAAAGGCATAGCGGTGACAGGCCCGACCGGTCAACTGATCGGCGGCGGCGTGCGTGAAGAGAATGATCTTCCGATGCTGCTTGGCCACCGCGCTCACCGCCGAGGCGACGCTCGACGAATCCACTCCCACGAGGAAGTCCACCCCCTCCTCGAGGATGTACGTCAGAGTCTTGTCCACCGCAACCGTGGGGACGCCCTCGTGGGCCACGAACACCTCCAGCCTCCGCCCCAGGATTCCCCCCCGCTCGTTGATTTCCTTCTCGGCCATCCTCGCCCCCTGGGATCCGTGTCTGCCGTATTCCGCTCCTGAACCGGCCATCTGGAACAGGGTCCCAATCTTGATGGAAGGACTCTCCTGGGCCCAACCGAAGCCAGGAAGGAGGGCCTCAGCGCAGAGAAGAGCCCACGGGAAAAGCCGGAGGATGCACCGCCTCACGTTGACCTCCTGATACATCAACACATGGCACACCCCGGACGGAAGTCCGCTCCATAAGAGGGCGAAAGCCTCGATCTTGTCAAGCCATTTCGGCCCTCGACCGAGCCGCCACCGCTTCATCCAGGTGATCGAGGCACATGATGAGCGCGTCTTCCGCCGGCCCGGTATAGTATCGGCGTCTCCGTCCCACCACGGTGAAACCGAAGCGTCCATAAAGGGCCTGGGCCGTCAGGTTCGACGCCCGAACCTCAAGAACAGCGACCTTCGCCCCGACGCGAGCGGCTTCACGTAGGGCCGAGAGGAGGAGTGTCTTGCCCACCCCCTGGCGTCGCATGCGGGGGTCAACGGCGATATTGTCGATGTGAAATTCCCCCGCCACGACCGATCCGCAGAGGTAGCCCCAAAGCTCATCCTCACCGGACCGCGCCACCAGCGCCACAGCAACGCCGGGGATCATCTCCTGCTGGAACATCTCCCGGGTCCACGGCTCGGCAAAGGAGGCTGCCTCGACGCGGAGCACCTCGTCGAGATCCTCCTGCTGCATCCGTTCGATCCTGAAGGCCCCCCTAGACACCCTCACGCTCTCTCCCGCCGCTTCAGCTCTGCCTCCGAGGGCCGAATGTACCGGGGGACTAACTCGTCGACCTGGTCCCTGTCGCCTCGCAGCAGCCGCCGCCGCCCGAGATCCGCCACGGCGGCCGGCGACGCCCCCCGCAGGGCAGGGGGTGGGATCGCCAGCCCCCCGAGCGCCTCCCGTAAGAAGGCCCCGTAGACGTGCCACCCATCACCGACGAAGAGGGTGGGCTGGCTGATCCACTGCACGAGCGCCTCGGGAACGAGGGCCCTCTCTTCCTTCAGGCAGACCAGCTCGACCCCCCGATACTCGAAGAGGGCGCTGTAGAGCTCTTTCTTCCGGGCATCCAGAATGGGGCAGACGGGATAGCGGCAATACGGCAGGCTCCAGGCCAGGGCCTGAAGCGTTGAGATCCCCACCACCGGCTTTCCCGTAGCGAGCGCCAACCCCTTGACCGTGCTGAGCCCGATCCTGAGCCCGGTGAAAGAGCCCGGCCCGATGGAGACCGCCAGTCCCTCCACCTCGGAGATACTCATCCGGGCATCGTGAAGGACGCGGTCGATGGCCGGCATGAGACGCTCGGCATAGGTCGCTTTCACGTTTAAGACGTACTCGGCGATAACTCCCTCTTCCCCCAGCAGGGCCACCCCCCCCTGAGGACTGGCGCTCTCGATCCCCAGGACAATCACCGTGCGTCCCAGATCTTCCGCGCCTGCATCACCGCCTCCTCTCCTCCGCCTCATCGGCGGGTAAAGCCCGCAGAGTGAGGCTCGCCATCGTGACCGAAGACGACCTCGACGAGGAAGGGCTGTCTTCCCTCGATCTGAGTGAACTGCAGATCGAAATATTGAACGACCGGACCGACCGCACCCTGCGTGACGGTGACGACCGGGAAGCGGGCGAACCACCGAAAGAGGGCTACGACGTCTTCCTCTTCGGCCCGCCGGATCACGGGGCTCTGGTGCGGGGGCTGATACACTCGAAAGGACCGATTCGCTCGGTCCAGGAGGGAAAAGATGACATGATACGTAGCCTCATCCGTGGCAACCACACCAGACCAGCGGAGGGGACCAAAGGGCATGGGGAAGGCGGCCAGCTTTGTGGCCGGGAGCTGCTGCCGCTCTACCTGGCCGCGGAGCCGAACCAGGGCCAGCTGATGCGCCGCCGCGGCCACGAAGATATAGCCGGCCAAGAGAACGAGAGCCGTGCGCCCCACCCGGATCGAGCGGGATGGCCAACGATACGCCAGGACAATGCCGCCGATGATGATGCCGGAGACGAAGACATCGATGATAAAGAGGGTGTCCCAGGCGATTCTCTGTCCACTGAACGGGAGGAAGATCATGGTCCCATAGCTCGTGAAGAGATCGAGGACGATATGGCTCAAGATGCCGAGGTAGCAGAGCCCGACGAGTCGCCAGTACTGCTTGGTCGCACTGAAGCGATAGAAGAGAGCAGCAAGGAGCAATGCCAACACCGCGCCGCCGACGAAGGAGTGGGTGATGCCTCGATGGACCGAGAGGTAGAAGGCGGTATCCTGAAAGCGCATGAACCCATCAATGTCCGGCGCGGCGGCACTCACGGTGAGGGCACCCGTGGCGACCCTCCCCATCCGCTGACGAAAGCCGGCCTGGGCGATCAAGGTCCCCGCCAGGGCATGCGTCACCGTATCCATCGGTCCTCCCGTCCCTCAGGCATTCCGAACGATCCGCGCCAGGTCCGGTTCCCCACTGCCTGCGTCGACGTTACACGATGGACGGCTCGTTGCGGATGTATGTGCCACCGGGACGCTCTTCACGCGTCTCATGAATCAGTGTCGCGAGCGAGGGAATAAACTTCAACTAGCTTATAAGAAGTATTAGGGAATGTCCAGAATTTAGAGGGAACGGACGACCTTACCGCGATGGGGGATCAGGCCCATCCGGAGAGCTCGAGCTGATCGGCAATGCCGCGTAACGGCCTCGGTGGCAAGCGGCCGGGGAGCGTGTTGCCGCTTTCCCCTTGACCTTCCCCGCGGGTCGCAATAGACTACGCTGGAGCATTGAGGTTCACGTGCGTTCAGGTCTCTCCATTCGCCCGCCAATCGGAGACGTTCCCCTGTCCCTTCCAGAGGACAGGGTGTCGCCTGGGCACAACGAAAACCTGAAGGAAAGGGAGGACAGCAATGGCCTACGAGTGGAAGCTCACCCCGCGCCCGTACACGGATCAGGAAGCAAAGACGTTGCTCACCAGCCTCATCAGCCCTGAGACGACCGATTGGCATTACAACACGCACCACAAGGGCTATGTGACGGCGCTGAATAATATCGAGAAAGGCCTCGAGTCAGCGGATCGGGCCGCCGCCAATGGCAACTACAGCATCGTCGGAGAGCTCAAGCGCCGCTTCACCTGGAATCATGCCGGGGCCCTCCTCCACGATGTCTACTGGGAAGTCATAGGGGGAGACGGCGACCCGAAGAAAGGCGCCGACCTCCTGAAGGCCATCGAAAGGGACTTCGGCTCTCTCGACGCGTGGAAGGCCGACTTCAAGGCGACGGGCATTTCGGCCAAGTTGAGCGGCTGGGCCCTCCTGGTGTACGATGCCCTCTGGTCTCGGCGCCTCTTGAACGTAGAGGTAGACGAGCACCAGTACGGAGCCATCTGGGGTGGCGTCCCGCTGATCGCGTGCGACGTCTTTGAGCACGCCTACTACCACAAGGATGGCCCCGGACGGGCAAAATACATCGATAACTTTCTCGGCAACCTGCACTGGGGCCGCATCAACGACCGCTTCAAGAAATTTGTCCGCTAAACGGATCGAGAAAAACCAGGCCCCTGCGCATCCGCGCAGGGGCCTGCCGCTTCTCCGTATCGCCACCTTTGACGTCCTGCAGTTCTATCCCTGTTTCCCGACCGCCACGTAAAAGAAACTCGTGCCGCGCTGCATCAGCAAGAGGTGGACCTGTCGCTTCCACCCTTTCAGCGCCTGGTGCACCTCCTGGACGGTCTTGACCGGCTTCTGATCCACCTCCGTCAAGAGATCGCCCGGGCGGACGCCGGCCCGCGCGGCGGAGCTCCCCTTGGTCACCTCCGTCACTACCAGCCCCTTCTCCACGCTCAGCCGGAACTTTTTTGCGGTCTCGGGCGTCAGCTCCTCAAGGGTGAGACCCATGACTTCCTTGGGCGCTGGCTCCGGAGACCGCTCGGGACGCGCCAGCGCCTCTACTTCTGGGCTGAACTCCCCTATCACGACGGTCACGCTCTGGACCTCACCTTGACGGAGGATCCTGATCTTTGCCTTGGTCCCCACCGGAGTGCGGGCCACGCGTTGCTGAAGGGTCCGCACATCCGTAATGTCGGTGCCGTCAAACTCCAAGATCACATCCCCCCGCTGAAGCCCCGCCTTCTCGGCTGCCAGCCCCGGGAGAAGGTTGGTCACCAAGGCCCCCTGCTTCTTGGACATCCCCAAGGCCTGCGTCAACGGTCCGCTGAGCTCCTGGATTCCGATCCCCAGAAAGCCCCACGAGACCTGGCCCCGCGCCTGGAGCTGGGGCAGGACCGACTTGGCGAGGTTGATCGGGACGGCGAAGCCGATCCGCTGCCGGGGGATCACAGCGGTGTTAATCCCGACCACCTCCCCCCGCATATTCACCAAGGGGCCTCCACTGTTCCCCGGGCTGATGGAGGCGTCGGTCTGGATAAAGTCGTCGAAAAAGCCGAGCCGTCCGAACCCATGCCCCTTCCGGCTCACCACCCCGACGGTCACGGTGTGCTCCAGTCCGAAGGGATTGCCGGCCGCAATGACCAGCTCGCCGATCTGCACCCGGTCCGAGTCCCCTAACGGGAGGACCGGCAGGGAGCCCCCGCCATCCACCTTCAGGAGGGCGAGATCGGTCCGGCGATCCTTGCCGACCACCCTGGCGGGGAGGGTCCGGCCGTCGTACAGTTCCACCTCCACCTCTCGGTCCTCACCGATGACATGGTGGTTGGTCAAGATGTAGCCGTCCGCACTGATGATGAATCCCGAACCCACTCGAGGACGTTCTGGTTGTTCCTCGGGAAGGGGAGGATGGTCCTGCGGAACCTGATCCTCTGCTCCCCGCTCGACCCCGATCTGTACCACCGCGGGTTGGATCAAGGCCGCCAACTGGGTCAGGGAACGATTGAGCCGCGCAAGATCCGAGCTCGGTTCATCGACCAGGCCCCCCTCACGCCAGAACGGCTTCTGGGCATGAGCCAGATAGAGACCCACGGCAAGGCAGGCGAGCATCGCAGCCGATGCGGCGATCCAGAGACGGCACCTTCTTCCGTACTCCATCTCCTCCCCCCCAAACCAACGCTCACATGGATGTGCCCGCGAAGGGCATGCGCCATAATGAAGCGCTCAATTACCTAACATGGAATCTCGACTCACGCAACGGAAAAAGGCTCAGCGGCCTCCCCGCATCGCCAGGGCCTTGACCAGGAGGTGAAACCGGCGGCCGTATCCGACCAGGACAAGACGCCGCCGCCGTACCCCCTCCCTCACCAGAACAACGTCGAGCCGCTCCTCCGGAAGACGTTGCCCAATCTTCTCGGCCGCCTCGATGACCGTCACCCCCTCCCCCCAAAGATACTCTTCCCATCCGACCTCCTCCAGCTCCTTCCCCCGAAGGCGGTAGAGATCGATATGATAGATGGGGTGCCTTCCTTTATTATACTCATGGACCAGGGTGAACGTTGGGCTCCGGACCCCTTGTCCCCGGGGAACTCCCAACCCCTCTGCGATCCCCCGCGTGAAGAGGGTCTTCCCTGCCCCCATGTCTCCCGTGAGGCTTATCACGTCCCCCGCCTTCAGGCGCCGTCCCACCCATACCCCCAGTCGCTGCGTCTCGGCCGGAGAGGTGGAGATCACGGTAACCTTCTTCCCATTCCGCTTGGCCGCCGCAATACGTTCCATGCTCTCCTCCCCCCGTGTGACATCACGGGGCGAAGACCTCAAGGACGAAGAGGCGTCCCCATCGGGAAGTGTGCTATACTTTCCCCCGGCCGCGCGGATCCACAATGAACCCCGAGGAAGGTGAGGATGCAGCGCTGGAGAGGCTGGCTCATTGCGGTCTTGCTGATGGTCCTTTTTGTCCGCTCGACTCACGCAGGGACGCAGGCGCCCGCCCTTCAGGTCGACGCGAAGGCAGCACTGCTCCTCGATGCCGACTCCGGACAGGTCCTCTTCGACCAGAACGCGACCGTGCGCATTGCTCCTGCCAGCCTCACCAAGCTCATGACCGTCTATATCGCCTACGACGCCCTCCGGGGGGGGACCGTTCGCCTGGATGAGCAGGTCTCCATCAGTCAGCAGGCCTCAAAGATGGGGGGATCCCAGGTCTTCTTGCGGACGGGAGACCGCGTGAGCGTCGAAAACCTTTTGCAGGGGGTGGCCATCGTCTCCGGAAATGACGCCACGATTGCCCTTGCGGAACACCTTGCAGGGTTTCCGGCCGCCTTTGTGGCTCGGATGAACGCCAAGGCGTCAGAACTGGGGCTCAGCGATACCCGATTCCAGAACCCCCACGGCCTTTCAGCCGAGAATCAGTATAGCACGGCCCGCGACATGGCGCGCCTGGCGCTTCACCTCATCCAGGATCATCCGGCCGCGCTGCAGCTTCACTCCATGAAGAACTTCGAATACAACGGGATCAAACAACAGAACCGGAACCTCCTCCTCGGGAAGGATCCCCGCGTGGACGGCCTCAAGACCGGCTGGTTAGAGGAGACCGGCTATCACATCGTGCTGACCGGAAAGGAGGGGGAGCGGCGACTGGTCGTCGCCGTCCTCGGGGCACGCAATGAACGGAGCCGGCACGAGATCGCGCTCCGCCTCCTCAACTACGGATTCAAGAACTTTCACAATGTGTACTTCTTCCGTCCAGGGGAC
The DNA here is from genome assembly GCA_023249165.1 of Candidatus Methylomirabilota bacterium. Classification (GTDB taxonomy): domain Bacteria; phylum Methylomirabilota; class Methylomirabilia; order Methylomirabilales; family CSP1-5; genus CSP1-5. Next base: position 14,457 of record JAHFDE010000035.1, read on the forward strand.
CGGGTGAAGAATCTTCCCGTCTGGAAGGGGGCGGAAGACCTCCTCGCCATCTCGGCGAAACGGCCTGGCATCGTCACCGTCAGGAACGGGGTCCCCGAGCCGACCCTTACCTACCAGCTTCCCGAGAAGCTCATCGCGCCCATTTCCGAGGGGCAGAAGGTTGGAGAAGCCGTGATCACCGCCGAAGGCCAGGAGACTGCGCGCGTCGACCTGGTCGCGATGAACGCCGTCCCCCGAGGGGGGTGGATGAGGTGGATCCTCCACAGCCTCCTCCTCCTCTTCAACTGATCGCCCCCTGACATGACAGTTTTCCCTCGTCAAGGAGCTCCTGTCTGAACTCTCATCCTTGTTCCGAGAGACCGAAAGACTTTGGAGGAGATGTCGAACGTTAGGGCTCGGGATGCGTCTCCGGAGACCTCCCTCGCCCTGTGCCGTGGAGAGGTGAAGGGCCAGGGCCGCAGCGCTGAGGTCAGGCTCACACTACGTTGACGCGCCGGCTTCCCAGGATGCGTGACGAAGAAAAGGTGCGCGGCGAGGCACGGTCCCGTCCTTGAAGGCGCGGATCGCCTCGGGAAGCTTTTCCAGCAGATCGCTGGCGATCATGGCCTCGGGACCGAGTTGCTGGCAGGCAAGGTCCCCGGCCAACCCGTGAAGGTAGACCCCCACCACGGCGGCTATGGCCGGTGCTAACCCCTGGCTGATCAGGCCAGCGATCACGCCGGTCAGCACATCGCCGACCCCCGCAGTCGCCATCCCGGGGTTGCCGGTCGGATTGATGTGGACGGCGCCCCCAGGCTCAGCGATCAAGGTCCGGGCCCCCTTCAAGACGAGGGTTACATTGTAGGTCGAGGTGACCTTCTGGGCGATCGGAATCCGTTTCTCTATGACCTCCTCCTTGGGAACCCAGAGCATGCGGCCCAATTCACCCGGGTGGGGTGTCAGGACCACGGGGACCGAGGCCTTCGAGAGCACCTCCGGCTGACGGGCCAGGGCGGTGATGCCATCCGCATCGATGACCAGCGGGATCTTCGCAGCCTGGATCAGGGAAGCCACGAGACGGACGGTCTCTGGATGGGTGGAGAGACCTGGCCCCAGCGCAAGGACCCGCTTCCCCTCCATGAGACCGAGTAGCGCGTCCCTGGCCTGGAAGGCGACGGTCCGTTCCTCGGTTTCGGGAAGCCCAACGGTCATCACTTCGGTCAGCTTGACCTCCATGAGGTCGTTGAGCCCTTCCGGCACGGCCAACGTGACCAGCCCGGCACCCGCCCGTAACGCGGCAAGGCTGCACAGCGCCGCCGCGCCGGTCTTGCCGGGCGATCCGGAGAGGACCAGAACATGACCGTAGGTCCCCTTGTGGGCATCCGGGTCCCGCGGCGGGAGTGCCGCTCTTATCTCTTCCGGCTCGGTGAGATCCACCAGGAGCTTGGAGTCCGTGAGGAGCACCCGAGGGATGCCGATGTCCACCACCCGGACCTCCCCCGCGCACCGAGCTGCCGGAAAGAGGAGCAGGCTCCGCTTTGGAAGGGCAAGGGTCAGGGTGAGCTGCGCTCGAATGCATGGCTCCTGGATGAGACCATCGTCCGAGCCGAGGCCGGAGGGGAGGTCTAA
>JAHFDE010000158.1 GCA_023249165.1 Candidatus Methylomirabilota bacterium
CGACTGCACCGCCTGCTGGTTTTCCTGCCGCGGCGAGGCCGAGGCCCCGCTCACCCTTGGCCGCATCATTGAACTGAACCGGTGAAGATCCCATCCTCCGTGTGGGCATTTTCCGAGCTGAGAACGCACCCCGGAGGGGGGCAACTGATGCTCACCGTGTGGTGGTGAAGACCGAAATGAGGGGACGGAACAGAAAGACAGCCCGCCTATGTCCAGTCGAAGTTCTGGAGCGTTCGGTCCGCCCGCGACATTCTTCGCTGCGAGAAATTCAGAATCCACGAGGCGATATTCGCCTTGGTGACCGGCAGGGGGAGGCGCCTCAACATTGAGGGGAAGCTGTAGAATTCATCGTACATGCCCTGGACATTCTCCTCCAACTCCTGCGGGGAACAGTATAGCGGCTTGATGTTGCAGATGTTTCCGGGCGTCCGGCGCATATGCTTCTCATCGAGGATGCGGTCTTCTCCTTTCATGCGCTCATAGAGCGGGGTCCCCTTGTGGGGATTCAAGATATAGAAGTAGGCAACCGGGACCTTGTGCCGTTCCAGGAATGTCTGGGTTGCCCGGAAGACGTCCGGCTTCTCGCCGTCGAATCCGAAGACGAAGTTGAGGGAATAGCTGATTCCTCGCCTCTGGAGGCTGGACAGGATCTCGTCGTACTGCTCCACCTTGTTAAAGTTCTTGTTCATCGCCGCCAGCGTCTCCTGGCTGATGCTTTCCATGCCCATGTTCACGTGCAGGAGTCCGCTGCGCTTGGCGAGGTCCATGAACTTCTGGTCCCGGCAGAGATAGGTCGTCCAGAGCGTGGACCAGCGGATTTTCAGGGGAATGAGCGCTTCCATGAGCTCCATGGAGTGTTCCTTTTTCCCCGCGAACATACTGTCGGCGAAGAACACGTTCTTAGCCTTGATGCCCTTGATTTCCTCCACGATCTCCTGGGTCGGGCGGTAGCGATACCTGTCGCCGATATAGAAGCGCTCCGAGCAGAACTCGCACTTGAACGGGCATCCCCGGGAGGTCTGGACCGAATACGTCCGGTTCAGCCCGTAGTGGCGGAATTTCATGAGGTCATAGCGCGGGATGGGTAGATGCTTGAGGTGGTGTGGCTGGTCTGCCCGGTAGATTGGCTTCAGCCCTCCGTTCGCCGCATCCTGGAGCATGGCCGACCAGATCTCTTCGCCCTCGCCGATCGCTACGCCATCACAGTGTTCGGCCGCTTCCTCGGCGTGGAAAAAGGTATGAGGGCCACCCATGAGCACCGGAATTCCCCTCTGCCGGAACGCCCGGGAGATATGGTAGGCCCGGAAGGAGTTGATCGTCCACGTCGTGATCGCAACCAGATCCACAGGCGCATCGAAATCGATGTCCATCACCTGCTCGTCGATCAGCTCGACATCCCACCCTCGAGGGGTGAGCGCGGCGAGATAGGGCAAGGTCAACCCGACAAGCGTCCTTCTCTTCGTCTTGTAGAGAGAGTGGTCCGATCCGTTCCGGTAGTACGTCGGTTGGATAATCAGCAGCTTCATTGCTCTGCTTACCCTCCTTCGTAGGCGGGCGCAAAAATTGCTCTGCCTATAGTCTGTAACGTTGCGTCGCTTGCGGCGATGGTGACCCAACCCCAAGTGGTGGACTGGGCCCTCGGTCTGTATGCTAAGCTCATTAACGCCTACTAGAAAGGCCTCGGGTTGTCAAGCAGAAAAGTCTGTTTTCTGGTCACGTATAGTTCTCTGTTGAAATTCGAAGAGGTATATCCTTCCAGGGAAGCGACCAAGCAACCCTAGCGAAGGAGGGACAGCCCCATGATCAGAGCGGTCAAAAGGGGTCGTCAACCCGCTCCCTTCCTTCCTGGTAGAGTGGGATCATCATGAGCACTCTAGGGGATGTCGCAAAGCGAATCGAGAGCGAGGTGGGTCTCTCGCGGGCCGCGTCAGCTCGGATTGCTCGGAAGCTGAACGAGCTGGCGAAGACTGTCCCGTGGGTGGCGCCTGTTGATGACAGAGGGTCACGAACCCGGCTGGCCCGGCGAAAGACCTCTAAGAGGAAGACCAACCCCTCTATGTGAACCCTACCATTCGGCATCATAACCATATATGAGGTTGGCGGGGGCGTAGGGCCGCGCCTTGCCTTGTTTCCGCCCGTTGCTCGTGTTAAAGTAGATCGACCTATCGGAACTGGCTTGTCGGTCGGAGACCAAGATGCTGGATCCGCAAAAGCAGGCCCTGATCAAAGAGGTCGAACGGCTCAAGCCCGAACTCCTCGAGATCAGCCGCTTCCTCCATGCCAATCCCGAACTGGCCTTTGAGGAGCACAAGGCGGCCGAGCGGCTCAGCCGGACGATGGAGAAGCACGGCTTCTCCGTCGAGCGATCCGTGGCGGGGCTTCCCACAGCCTTTACCGCTTCCCGCGACTCGGCCGAGGGGCCCACCATCGCCTTCCTGGCCGAATACGACGCCCTTCCCGGACTCGGCCACGCCTGCGGTCACAACCTCATTGCGGCCGGCTCGGTGGGGGCCGCCTTGGCCCTGAAGGCTGCCTTGGGCGAGGTGGGTGGCCGCGTGCTGGTCGTGGGATGTCCGGCGGAGGAGAAGGGGGGCGGCAAGATCCCCCTGGTGGAGTCCGGGGTGTTTCGGAGTGTCGATGCCGCGATGCTGGTCCACCCGAGCAACCGGACCGAGATCGTGAAGAGGGCTCTCGGGATGCGGGATGTCCAGGTGGAATTCTTCGGCAAGGCGTCGCATGCCGCGGCGACACCCCATCTCGGGCGGAACGCGCTCGATGCCGTCATCCTCGCCTTCACCAACATCAATGCCCTGCGGCAACAGATACGGCCGGACGCCCGGGTCCACGGGATCATCACCCACGGCGGCAAGGCCCCGAACATCATCCCCGATCATGCGGCGGCCCTCTTCTACGTTCGGGCGTTGGATATGGCATACCTGGAGGAGCTCTACCAGAAGGTCCTGGGCTGTTTCGAGGCGGCCGCCATGGCCACGGGGTGTAGATACCAGGTCAAGCGGGCGGGGTCTGACTACCACCCGCACAAGATCAACTACGCCCTCGCCGAACTCTTCCGGAAGAACCTCGAGGCATTGGGTGCTCAGGTCGATCAGGGACCCGAAGATCAGGACCTGGGATCGACCGATGTGGGAAACGTCAGTCAGGTCGTTCCTACCGTTCAGCCGATGATCGCCATCTGCGGCCCGAGCGTCGCCTGCCACATGCCTGAGTTCGCCGTGGCCTCTGCGTCACGTGCCGGGGAGGAGGGGATGCTCTTGGCGGCTACCGCCATGGCCCTCAGCGGCCTGGATTTGCTGAGAGACCGGGATGCCTTGCGCCGCGTCAAGCAAGAGTTTGCAGGAGGGACGCGTCCCTGAAGGTCATTGGGCTCATGTCCGGGACCTCGGCGGACGGGATTGACGCGGCCCTGGTGGAGATCACCAGGGAGGGCAATCAGCCTGCGGTCACTCTGCTCCATTTCGAGCGTCACCCCTATCCTCCGGGGATCCGGGAGCGGATTCTCCGGCTTGCCGACCATCCTGACGCCCTCCGCGAGGTCTGCCGCCTCAACTCGCTGCTGGGGGAGCTCTTTGCCCAGGCCGTTCTCGATCTCGTGGAGGCGGCTCGCATGTCTGTGACCGAGGTGGCCCTCATCGGCTCCCACGGGCAGACCGTATGCCATCTCCCGATCCCGGTCGCCGAGGGGAATCTCCTGCTCAGGTCCACCCTCCAGATCGGCGAGCCCTGTGTCATCGCCGAACGCACCGGACGTTCAACCGTGGCCGACTTCCGGGCGAGAGACATTGCCGCCGGGGGCGAGGGGGCGCCGCTCACCCCCTATCCTCATTCCCTCCTCTTTCGACATCCCGACCGGTGCCGCGTGATCGTGAACCTGGGCGGAATCTCCAATCTGACCGTCCTCGCCCCCGGTGGCATCTCTCACGATATCGTGGCCTTCGACGCCGGGCCCGGCAATGTCCTGATCGATGGCGTGGTATGGCGACTGAGTGGCGGGACCTCAGAGTACGACGTCGACGGAGCCTGGGCCGCATCGGGAAACGTGCGCCAGGATCTCCTGAAGCGATGGCTCGGCCATCCTTTTTTCCGCCGTCCTCCCCCCCGGAGTGCCGGCCAGGAGGAGTTTGGCCCTCGGATGGTGGAAGAGATCCTGCTCCAAGCGGAACAGGGGGGCATTCCTCCGGCGGACCTGGTGGCGACGGTCTCTGCCTTCTCGGTGGAGGCGGTGGTGCAGAGCCTCGAGGCGCACGTCTTTCCGCGACACACCGTGGAGGAGGTCCTGCTGTGCGGCGGCGGGGTCCAAAACCGGTGGCTCAGACAGGCCCTCAGGGCCCGCCTGGCCCCCCGTCCCGTTCTTGCGACCGATGATGTCGGCTTTCCCGCTCGCGCGGTCGAGGCGACGGCGTTTGCC
>JAHFDE010000159.1 GCA_023249165.1 Candidatus Methylomirabilota bacterium
CTCCGCTCGTCGCGGGCGCGCTCGCACACCAGGGCGGTTTCCTCCACCATCCGCTGGTGAGAGAGGCCGCCCGCGACGGCCCGGCCGGCCTCGCCCCGTGCCCGGCGCGCGTCCGCATCCAACAAGGGGGCAATCCGGTCCGCAAGCCCCGCTACGTCGAGCGGATCGCGCAGGATCGCGTCCGCCGTAGTTCGCTCCACGAGCTCCGCCGCCCCGTTGGCCGCGGATGTCACCACTGGAATCCCAGCTGCCATCGCTTCGAGGCACACGTTGGCGCACGGATCGTACAGGGAGGGTAGCACAAACACGTCCGCAGCATGGTACACCGGCACCACGTCCGAGATGGGGCCGAGGAAGCGAACCACGTCCTGGGGAAGCCTGATCTCCCGGGCCAGTCGGAGATATGGCCTCGGCTGCCCCCGGCCGACGACGAGGACGCGCACCCGGGTGCCAGGCACCCGCGCGTGAATGATCCCCGCTGCGCGCACGAGAGATGCCACGCCCTTTCGGAGGAAGCCGCTTCCCACCAAGAGAAGGACGACGTCCCCGGTCGCGAAGTTGAGGGCGTTTCGAGCGGATGCCCGCTGGGCCGCTGTCGGGGGCCGGAAGTAGTCCGGGTCGACGCCGTTGTAAATGACCGTGATGCGCTCCGCCGGGACGCGATAATACCGGAGCAGGTCCCCCCGGACCATGCGGGAGTTCGCGATTACCCAGGGTGGATCATCTGCCTCAAGCAGGCGGCGCTCCAACCAAAGAATGGCACGGTGAAGGGGGTTCACGATCTCCCGCAACCGGGCCTGGAAACCCAGGGCGCGCGCCCGAGCCTCCAGCCACGCCCGGTGACACCCGTCTCCGGCGCGGAACACATCGGCCCCAGGGGTGCGATCGAGGGTCAGGACCACCTCGGCGGTGAGGTCGCGAGCCTCACGCACCGCTCGCAGGCCGAAGAGGAGCATCCGGAGAGCCTCTGGACCTGGGAGGACGGGAACCACATGCTGGCTCACTCCCACCGGCAACTGCGCCGCCCATCGCTCCGCCACAACGGTCACCGTGTGACCGCGCACCGCAAACTCGCCGGCGAGCCGCGCCACCGTCTGCTCGGCGCCACCAGCAAGTGCATGGCGGCGACGGATCAGGCCGATCCGCATTACGGCCCCTTGCGGAGGAGGGCGTGGTATTCGTCGGTCAGGGCTTTCATGGGGCTACGCTGTCCCTATTTGACCACTTGTAGCCGGAAGAATATATCATTGGCAGGGAATATGAAGGCGAAATGTTTTTCATACTTATGCACGGACAGCCACGCAATCAGTCTCGGGAGGAAGGAAATGAGGGACTTCCCAAACTCGATCCGTTTTTCCAGGATGCGGAACCGCCTGTCGGTATAGAATCGAGTATGGTTGGTTTCCTCGGTAAAGTAATCGAAGGAGTCGAGAGCAAAATGATGCCGATGGGTTGGATCCTGCCAGGAATACAGACTCGAAAAGTGGGGCGTCCTGATCTCTATGACGGCTCCGTTCCTCGCGATCCGGTGGATCTCTTCGATCGTCTTGACCACATCGTCAAGATGCTCAAGAATATGATGACAGTAGATCAGGTCGAATTCATTGTCAGGGGAAGGCCAGGGAAAGGTGTTCAGATTGTGAATCACGTCCGCCTGGGATCTCGGACTCACATCGATCCCGATGGCGTTCTCCTTCTTTCGCTGGCCGCACCCGACATCCAAAACCTTCACACGTCTCCCCCTACCATCCGAACGGAAGTCGGCGCACTCCCGCCCCTATGCCAAAAGCGCTCGATAGAGAACCTCGAGCTGATCCAGCATCGTTTCCAGGCCGTACTCCTTTTGCACCAGCCTCCGGCCTCGACGGCTCAGGCCGATCGCCTTGTCCTTCTCCCGTAGAAGTCTCAGCACACCGTCCGCGAGCGCCCGGTGGTCTCCTGAGGAAACCAGCACGCCGGTTTCCCCGTTACGAATGATCTCTGCGACCGCGCCCACATCTGTCGCGACGACCGGCCGCTCCATGGCCAGCGCCTGGAGGAGGGCCTGGGGAACACCTTCGGCGGCGGTGGAAGCAGACACCACCACGTCCAGGGCCGCGAAAACTTCCGGGATATCCTCGCGATGCCCGAGCATCATGACGGCTTCCGCCAACCCCATCTCCTGAATCCACCGTCGAATATTCGCCCGTTGAGGACCATCGCCCACGATAAGGAACCGGGCCTGTGGAGCCTGCTGGAGGATCGGGGGAACCGATTCAAGGAAAAGACGATGGCCCTTCCAGCTCCTCAGCACAGCGACAATACCCACCAGGGGAGTGGCCGCCTCCAGGCCCAGTTCGTGCCTCAGTCTTTTTCCATTTATCTGCTCAGGACTGAACTGCCTAAGATCCACTCCCGTTGGAATAGAAATGACTTTTGCAGCATTAAGACGAAGCTCCCGGAGAAACCGCTGCCGAATGGCCTCGCCTGTCGTCACGATCCTGTCACAGAGGGTCCAGTACACCAGTCGAGAGAAGGGGTCCTTCTTGAGAGGAACAGAGAGATGGCGCGTCCGGACCACGGGAACCCGGGCCGTCCGGGCCGCGAGGGAAACGACCCAGCTATCGACAGAGCTATGGGTGTTCACCAACTCGACCCGCTCCCGTGTCAGGAGATGGTGCACCTGCCGCGTCAGTCTGGGATCGATTGGCCTTCGAAAGGGAAGGCGCCACACCTCGAGCCCGGCTTTCTCCGCCCTCAGGGCGAGCTCGCTTTCCGGGTGGCAGGCGAGCAGCATGCGATACCCCCGCTCCTGCAGATGGATCAGCTCCAGGTACACCCGGATCTCTTGGCCGCCCCACCCGATGGAAGATTCCGTGTGGAGGATCGTCGCTACCAATTCACGCCCCTCCCCGTCATCCCTTGAAGCCCTTGTGCAAAACAGTCTTGTAAAACCTCCAGTTCAACCAGCGGCTTCTCCGTTTCATAAACCGCGGAGTCGACCGAACCCGCTCTTCCATCACCTTCGGATGGCTCCCCGTAAACTCTTTCATCGTCGCATAGTCATGCCCATAGAGGTCAGCCTTGCTCCTGGCCCGCTCCTCCTGTTCGTCCATCGGGGCGTCCCCCCTCCAGAGTCGTTCTCGCATCCTCACCTTGCGTAGGATGGCCTCTGGGCGGTTCACCCATCCATAGTGATAGATCTTGGCGCCCGTCCAGATCACTTCCCTTCCTAGGCGTTTCTTATCCAATACCATACCATACGGTTTCTTTCGAAAACCACAGCCGTCCCCAACGACTCTCATCTCTCCATTGTTTCGGACAACTCTCACCCCCCGACGATAGGCCCACGGGTTCGCCGTGTGGTAATCACACCAGAAATGAAGGTAACGGAACATGAATCCGAGCACTTCGGAACGCTGAAGGTGATCGCTCATGAGTTTCGCGAGCGTGGGTAGATCATTCTCATGGACTACTTCATCGGCTTGGAGATAGAACGCCCAATCTCCGGTACAATGGGCTAGGGCGATGTTCGCCTGCTCTGCGAGGACGCGCCCATCCTTCCTCATCGTGTCATCCCAGATTGATTCAATGATTCTAATCTTGTCGCTCTTGATGCTCCTCACCAGATCAAGCGTCCCGTCGTCTGAGTCCCCCACATTCACAATGTACTCATCTACGATCGGAAGGATGGATGTGATGGATTCAACAACAGGATAGTTTAACCTGACCATATCGCGGCAGAAAGTAAAACCACTGACCTTCATCACGCTATCCCTGCCTCCGAAGCAGCGCCCGTTTTGACAGCTCAATCCTTCACAGCCTCCAGCTCCCACACGATGGAACCAGCCGGGAAGATGTAAGCAAAGTGTCTCTCGTACCGCCGGCTGAAGCGATTGGCCAAGGCTTCGAATCCAATCACCTTAAAGAAATCGTTGAAATAGATCTTCCGCCTCGTAATCCGTAGCTTTGCCTTATAATTCTCATTCGCGGGATGGAAATAGTCCAGGGAGCCTCCCGAGAAAAAATGAATGTGCCCGGGATGGGTGTAGGCCTCGGCCCAGGTAAAATGCGGGACCTCGACGACGATTGTCCCGCCTGGCTTCGTGATCCGGTACAGTTCATCCATGATTGCCACGACGTCTTTCAAGTGCTCCAGCACGTGTCGGATCACCACCATGTCAAAAGTCCCCTCCTCGAAAGGCCATGGAACCTCATTGAGATCGTGACGGATGTCGGCCGATGGGTGCGGCCGGATGTCCATCCCAATCGCCCCGGAGAATTTCTTTATCCCACAGCCGGCGTCCAGAATCCTGGCCCCGCGAAAGCGCTCCGCCAACCGCTCGTAATAGTGCTTCGTCCTCTCAAACCACATGCTCCACCGTCACCTTCTTTATCCCTCACACCTTGCCCTTTTCGTCGCTCCCACTTGTTTCCGCA
>JAHFDE010000160.1 GCA_023249165.1 Candidatus Methylomirabilota bacterium
GTCCTCGGCTTTTCGGCCCGGTACGAATAGAAGAGATCACTGCGGCACGCGGTGCAGAGGCCGGTGTCCACGACGCGTTCCCGGCTGACCCCCGTCTCGTCCAGGATGGCGATGTTCAGGTGAGCGAGGTCCAGCATCCAGCGATCATCTCCGGCCGGTTTCACACAGCCCTGCCACGCTGTACAGGCCCCTTTCAGCTTGGTGATGACTGGTTCGTCCACCTCGTAACAGCAGCCCCGGATGCCCGGACCGAGCACGGCATAGCACTCGGTGGGATCGGTGTCGTACACCTCATGCATCTTTCGGAGTGCGCGCTCGACGATCCGCTGCACACTGCTCCGCCAGCCGGCATGGACGGCCCCGATGACCCGGCGGCGAGGGTCAGCAAGAAAGATCGGTAGGCAATCGGCGGTGCTAATGGTGAGGCCGAAACCCGGGACATCGGTCACCATTGCGTCGTAGAGGTAGTCATCATCCAGCAAGAGTCGGGGGAACCGGTTGCTTCCCGCGAGGGCGGGGTCCACGACCAAGACGTCGCTGCCGTGGACCTGGCGGACTCGAACGATGTGGACCGGATCCAGGCCGAGGACGCTGAAATACCGGCGCCGATTTTCGCGCACGGCCGCCGGATTGTCGCCGACGCTGAGCCCAAGGTTGAGGGTATGGTAGGGGGGGGCGCTTACCCCACCCTTCCGGGTGCTGAAGGCGTGCCGGACGCCTAACTCATCAAAAAAAGAGAGCCGGAGAAATCCCGGCTCCTCACTCTCCACAATCCCCCGCTCGGTGAATCCCATCCCGCCCCTTCGTCTACCCTAAATTATATATCACACATGTGATTCGCCGAATCACCCCGGGCGCAAGAGCCTCACGGGGTGTCACGGGAGCGGAAAATAACGGGGCGACCCTCTCCAGGCCGCCCCTGAGTCTAGACCCATAAAGCTTACTCCGCCTGGCGGCGGAGGAAGGTCGGGATGTCGAGTTCCTCCTCGTCCAGCTCGGCGAGCGTCAGCTGGGCCGCACCTACCTCTAGCCTGCCCCCCCGCCGCCTAAGATACCCCGGCCGTTCGACCACCTTGCTCGCATAGGCCTTGAGGTCGGCGATCTTGGTCTGCTCGGTCGCCTTCGCCTGCTGTTGCTCAAACCCGGTCGCGATGACCGTCACCCGCACCTCGCGGTTCATACGCTCATCGATCACCGCTCCGAAGATGATGTGGGCATCGGGATCAGCGGCGGCATAGATCGCCTGACCAACTTGCTCGACCTCATGGAGGCAGAGGTCCGGACCGCCGGTGATGTTGAGCAAGACCCCGCGGGCCCCCTGGATGGAGACATTCTCTAGGAGGGGGCTATTGATGGCCCGCTGCGTCGCCTCGACGGCGCAGTCCTCGCCGACGGCATGACCGGTCCCCATCATGGCCAGCCCCCGCTCGGCCATGATGGTCCGCACATCGGCGAAATCCACATTGACGAGCCCAGGGATCACGATGAGATCCGAGATCCCCTGGACCGCCTGGCGGAGGACGTCGTCGGCAAGCTTGAAGGCCTCGAGAAACGTCGTGGTCCGATCGGCGATGGCGAGGAGTTGCTGATTGGGAATGGTAATCAGGGTATCAACCTTCTCCTTGAGCTCCTGCAGGCCCCGCTCGGCCTGCGCCATTCGGACCTTGCCCTCAAACTGGAAGGGTTTGGTCACCACACCCACCGTCAGGATCCCCAATTCTTTGGCGAGATTGGCGATCACGGGGGCGGCGCCTGTGCCGGTTCCCCCGCCGAGCCCCGCAGTGACGAAGACCATATCCGCGCTGTCCAGGAAGCTCAGGATCTTATCGGTGTCTTCGATGGCCGCCTTCCGCCCGATGTCCGGGTTCGACCCGGCTCCCAACCCCTTCGTGAGCTTCTCCCCGATCTGCAGCTTGCTCTCGATGGGGGAAGAATGGAGAGCTTGAGCGTCGGTGTTGATCACGATGAACTCCACCCCCGTCATCGACGAGGTCGCCATGCGGTTCACCGCATTCGAGCCCCCCCCTCCGACACCGACGACTTTGATCTTGGCCGTCTTCTGAGGACCCTCTTCTAATTGAAACGGCATCACTCACCCCCTCCTCTGTGTTGACCGTTGACCGATCACCGACGACCGATGATCGGCTATCCTGATCCTCGACTTCGGACATTGGACATCGGACGTCGGACCCCGTCTAAAAGAATTCGCCGAACCACTCCCGCATCCTCTCTGTCACCCGACTGAACAGGGCGCCCTCGGTGACCCGCCGGAACTTCCGCTGGTGTCGATTCTGGGACCCGTACTGCACGAGACCCACGGCAGTCGCGTAGATCGGGCTCGCCACCACGTCGACGAGCCCCGCCACTCCTGCGGGGATTCCCCGTCTCACCGGCAGCGTGAGGATCTCCTCCGCCAATTCCGGAACCCCAGGCATGATCGAGGACCCGCCCGTCACGACCATCCCCCCGACGACCGTCTCTCCAAACCCGGCTCGCCGGATCTCCCGATCGACGAGGGAAAAGATTTCCTCGAGGCGAGGCCGGATGATCTCACACAGCATGTGTCGGCTCATGGTGCGGGGCCGCCGACCGCCCATGCCCCCCACCTCGATGTGCTCCTCTCGCTCGATCAGCGAGGCCAAGGCGCATCCGTGTTTCTTTTTGATCTCCTCCGCCTCATGCATGGGAGTGCGTAACCCGATAGCGATATCGTTGGTGAGATGGTCTCCGCCGACCGCCAGCACGGCCGTGTGCCAGATGCTCCCCTCTTCGAAGATGGCGATGTCGGAGGTGCCGCCGCCGATATCCACCAGGACCGCGCCGAGGTCTTTCTCGTCGGCCGTGAGGGTCGAGAGAGAAGAGGCGAGCTGCTGGAGCACGATGTCCTGGACCTCCAGCCCGGCGCGGTTGCAGCACTTGATGATGTTCTGGGCCGAGGTGACGGCCCCGGTGACGATGTGGACTTCGGACTCGAGCCGCACCCCGGTCATCCCCAGCGGTTCCTTGATCCCCCCCTGGCCGTCCACGATGAACTCCTGGGGCAGGACATGGATCACCTCGCGATCCACGGGGAGGGCGACCGCCTTGGCGGCGTCAATGACCCGGTCCACATCCTTTTGGGTGATCTCTCGACTCTTGCTCGAGACGGCAATGACGCCGCGGCTGTTGATCCCCTTGATGTGGCCCCCGGCGATCCCCACGAAAACGGAATGGACATCCACCCCGGCCATGAGCTCCGCCTCTTCCAGGGCGCGCTTGATGGAGTCCACCGTGACCTCGATGTTGATCACGACCCCCTTCCGGAGCCCCTTGGAGGGACTGGTCCCGACGCCGATGATGTCCAGGCCCCCATCGTCGAGAAGCTCGGCGATGATGGCGCAGATCTTGGTGGTGCCGATGTCCAATCCCACGATCACGTCACTTTCCCGTGGCACCTCTCATCCTCCTTTCTCGGGCGGCTTCAGGATCACCCGCCCGGGAAATCTGAGATCCGCATACGCGAAACTCTCCAGCCGCGCCTCGCGATGACCCAGGGCCAGGCTGAGACGATGCAGTTGCGCGAGGGGCTCCGGACCGATCCGCAGAATCGTCCTGTTTCCCGTCAGGCGCAGGACATAGTTGCCGTCCGCCTCGGCGGTCAGCTCCTCCACCGGCGTCTGCTTGAGGAGCGGCGCTTCCTGGAGCAGCTCGAGGAGCTCAAGCCCGCCCAAGAGTCGCCGGTCGTCGAGATGCTCCCCGGCCCGGGCCTCGGCCCTCCAGGCCGCTCGAAGGAGCGGCAGGGCCTGCCCCGGGCGTGCCCGCACCTCCTCAAGGATGACGGCATCAGCGCTCAGCAGATACGTCTTCCCCACGGACAGCAGGGCGACGGGCCGTCGCTCCTCAACGGTGATGATCAGGCTGAGAGGGGGCTGTCGCTGGATCGAGGCGCTCAAGACCCAGGGATGCGTTGTGATCCTGCCAGCCAGCTCCTCGAGATCCAGTTGGAGAATGTTGACCGGCGGCCGGAGCCGCAACCGGGAGAGGATCTCGGCTGTCTCCACGTGGACATTCCCCCGGACCCGGATTTCACGCACCTCGAGAACCGAGAGCTGACGCAGGGACCCGTGGGCCCACCAGACGCCCCCGATGACCAGGGCCACCGCGGCGGCGGCGGGGACGGCGATCATCCATCGTCGCCAGCGGCGATCACTTCCCTTTCGTCTCCGACGCACTCCCCCTCCCGGTTCATGGTTCATCGTTCAGGGTTCAGGGCACTGTACTTCTGCACCCTCTGTACTTCTGTACCTGCTGTACCCTCTGTACTTCTCTGCATCAATCTTCTCCGACGACCCGGACCTCGAGCTCGAGCTCCACCTGCATCTTTTCCCTCACCTGGCGTTGCATCAGATCAATGAGGGCCAGGATATCCGTCG
>JAHFDE010000161.1 GCA_023249165.1 Candidatus Methylomirabilota bacterium
GCCAAAGTACCCCTCGGCCCCCGGAGCGACGACCTCTTCGACCTCCTCCCTCGCGACCATCCGGGTCGGAGTCACCACCTCCAGAGTCACCGTCTTCGGAATCCCTTCGACTCTCGCCATTCCTCATCCTTAGCAGTCAGCAATCAGCAGTCGGCTGTCAGCAAGAAACGTAAGTATGAGATTGGTGGCCACGATTTTTTTGCTGACGGCTGATAGCTGACAGCGGACTGCTGCGCTACTTGCCGGCGAGCTGCTCCGCCTTTTCTTTTGCCTCTTCGAGCGGCCCCACCATGTAGAAGGCCTGCTCCGGCCATGCGTCGCAGTGGCCCTCGAGGATGTCCTTGAATCCCTTGATCGTCTGCTTCAGCGGGACGTACTTTCCGGGAGTGCCCGTGAACTCTTCCGCCACAAAGAAGGGCTGCGAGAGAAACCGCTGGATCTTCCGCGCCCGCGCCACCACCAGCTTATCCTCCTCGCTGAGCTCCTCCATCCCCAGAATGGCGATGATGTCCTGGAGGTCCTTATAGCGCTGGAGGACCCGCTGCACCCCCCGAGCCACCTGGTAGTGCTCCTCGCCCAAGACGCGGGGATCGAGGATCCTCGAGGTGGAGGCGAGCGGATCCACCGCGGGATAGATCCCCAGCTCGACGATCTGGCGCGACAGCACGGTCGTCGCATCGAGATGGGCAAAGGTGGTCGCCGGCGCCGGGTCGGTGATGTCGTCGGCCGGGACGTAGATCGCCTGCACCGACGTGATGGATCCCCGCTTCGTTGACGTGATCCGCTCCTGCAGCTCTCCCATCTCGGTCCCCAGGGTCGGTTGGTAGCCGACGGCCGACGGCATTCGGCCCAACAGGGCCGAGACCTCGGAGCCCGCCTGGGTGAAGCGAAAGATATTATCGATGAACAACAAGACGTCCTGTCCCTCCTCGTCCCGGAAGTACTCGGCGGCGGTGAGACCGGTGAGGCCGACCCGCAGCCTGGCCCCGGGCGGCTCGGTCATCTGGCCGTAGATCAGCGCAGTCTTGTCGATGACCTTGCTGGCCTTCATCTCGAGCCACAGGTCATTCCCCTCCCGCGTCCGCTCTCCCACCCCGGCGAAGACCGAGATCCCGCCATGCTCCATGGCGATATTGCGGATCAACTCCTGGATCAGGACGGTCTTGCCCACCCCCGCGCCCCCGAAGAGGCCGGTCTTGCCACCCCGGGTGTACGGCTCGAGGAGATCGACCACCTTGATCCCCGTCTCCATCATGGAGGCCTCGGTCGCCTGCTCCTCAAAGGTGGGGGGCTCGCGATGAATGGGATAGAATTTCTTGGCCTGCACCGGGCCGAGTTTGTCCACGGGCTCGCCGATCACGTTCAGGATCCGGCCCAGCGTGGTGGTCCCAACGGGGATCTTGATCGGCCCACCCGTATCGATGACCTTTCGTCCCCGGACCAGGCCGTCGGTCCCAGCCAATGAGATACAGCGAACCTTGTTCTCCCCGAGGTGCTGGGCCACCTCCAGCGTCAGCTCCTTGGTGTACGAGAAGATGTCGGTGTACTCAATCCCGGGCACCTTGAGGGCATTGTAGATCGCCGGCAGATGCCCCGGGGGGAACTCACAGTCCACCACCGGCCCGATCACCTGGGTGATCCATCCCTCGCTCATCGCTCTCCCTCGTTTCGGCAGTCGGCTGTCGGCTGTCCGCAGTCCGCAGCCCGAAGGCCCCGGATGCATTTTGCTGATCGCTGATGGCCGACTGCTGACAGCTTACTTGCTACGCGGTGCCGGCCTGCCGCAGGGCCTCGGCCCCGCCCACGATATCCATCAGCTCTTTCGTGATCCGCTCCTGCCGCGCTTTGTTGAAGACCAGCGTCAGGCGCTCGATCATCTCTGCCGCATTCTTCGTGGCCGCCTCCATGGCCGTCATGCGCGCCCCCTGCTCCGCCGCCGCCGATTCCATCAGCGCCCGATAGACCTGCACCTCCACGTGGCGGGGCAACAGCTCACTCAAGATGACTTCAGGGGACGGTTCAAAGATGAACTCGACCGGCTCGAGTGCGCCCGGTTCGACCGAGAGCGGCTCGATGGGAAGGAGCCGTTCCATCACCGGGCGCTGGATCCCGGCCGATCTGAACTCGTTGTACAAGAGATCTACCTCATCCAGCTCCCCGCCGATGTACGCACCGGCCAACTGGCTTCCGATCTCCGCCGCGTGCGTGTACGCCAGCTGATCGAAGATGTTGATCCACTCCCCCTGTCGCTCGATCTGCCGCCGGCGGAAGAAGTCCCGAGCCTTGCGGCCGACGACCAGGAGGATGATCTGCACCTCGGCGTCCCCAGCCTGCCTGAGATAGTCAAACGCCTTCCTGAGGATATTGGCATTGAAGGCCCCGCACAGCCCCTTGTCGGCAGCGACGACCACCAGGCCCTTCCGCCCCGTCTCTCGCCGCGCGAGCAAGGGGTGCCGCTCCGGTTCGGTCCTGAGCGCCAACGAGGCGATAACCTCCCGAAGCTTGAAGGCGTATGGCCGGGCCTCCACGATCCGCTGCTGGGCGCGACGGAGCTTGGCCGCAGCCACCATCTTCATGGCCTTGGTGATCTGCTGGGTGCTCTTGACGCTGTTGATGCGTCGTCGAATATCCCGGAGTGTCGCCATCTGCTTCCGCGATCACCGACGACCGACTGCCGATGACGGCTTGCAACGGTCATCGGACTTCGGCGAGCCCTTCGACGTGCTCAGGGCGGGGCATTCGACTGAGCTCAGCCGAAGTCTGAGCCAGGTCGAACCGCTCAGTCGAGCCGTCGCTGGTGATCGGTCATCGATGTCTCAACCATGAACCATGAACTGTGAACCGATCCTAGGCGGCCGCCTTCTGCGTCTTGAATTCCTCCTTGTACTCCCGGATGGCCTGTTCTATCTTTCGGCGCAGGTCCTCGCCGATCTCTCTCTTTGCATCCAGCTCCCTGTAGATTTCGGAATAGCGCGTCTCGACGAACCGGGTGAGCCCCTGTTCGAACGCTCGAATCGCCTCCGCCGGAAGATCATCCACGTGTCCGCTGACCCCGGCGAAAATGATCAGGATCTGCCGCTCCACAGGGAGGGGAACGAACTGATCCTGTTTCAGGATCTCGACCATCCGCTGGCCCCGGTTGAGCTGCGCCTGCGTCGCCTTGTCCAGCTCAGAGCCGAATTGGGCAAAGGCGGCCAGCTCCCGATACTGCGCCAGATCCAGACGGAGACGCCCCGCCACCTGCCGCATGGCCTTGATCTGGGCGCTCCCCCCGACCCGCGAGACCGACAGCCCCACGTTCACCGCGGGCCGAATCCCCGCGTAAAAGAGGTCCGCCTCGAGATAAATCTGCCCGTCGGTGATGGAGATCACATTGGTCGGGATGTAGGCCGAGACATCGCCGAGCTGAGTCTCGATGATCGGCAGCGCGGTGAGCGAGCCGCCACCCAGCTCATCGTTGAGCTTGGCGGCTCGCTCCAGGAGTCTGGAGTGCAGGTAAAAGACGTCCCCCGGGTACGCCTCGCGCCCGGGTGGCCGTCGGAGCAGGAGCGAGAGCTGGCGGTAGGCTTGGGCATGTTTGGAGAGATCATCGTAGATGACCAGGGCGTGCTTCCCGTTGTCCCGGAAGTACTCCCCCATGGCGCATCCGGCGTACGGCGCGATGTACTGTAGCGGCGCCGGCTCCGAGGCCGTGGCCGCGACCACGGTGGAGTACGCCATGGCACCGCCGTCCTCGAGGATCTTCACGACCTGCGCCACGGTGGAGCGCTTCTGTCCCACGGCCACGTAAATGCAGAAGACGCCCTGCCCCTTCTGATTCAGGATGGTGTCCACCACCAGGGCGGTCTTCCCCGTCTGGCGATCGCCGATGATGAGCTCCCGCTGCCCCCGCCCGATAGGGATCATGGAGTCGATGGCCTTGATGCCGGTCTGGAGCGGCTCCTTGACCGGCCGGCGGTCCACCACCCCGGGCGCCAGCCGCTCGATGGGGCGATGCTCCCGGGCCTCGATGGGCCCCTTGCCGTCGATGGGCTGGCCGAGCGCACTGACGACGCGGCCGATCATCCCCTCGCCCACCGGCACCTCTGCGATCCGACCGGTCCGCTTGACCAGGTCCCCCTCTTTGATCGCGATAGCTTCTCCCAGGAGAATGGCCCCGACGTTATCCTCTTCCAGATTGAGGACCATGCCGGTAACATCGTGGGGAAGCTCCAGCAGCTCACCCGCCATCACCTTCTCCAACCCGTAGATCCGGGCGATCCCGTCCCCGACCTCGGTCACGATCCCGACCTCGGCGACCTCCATGGCCGCCTCGTACCCCTTGAGCTGCTCCTTGATGAGCTGACTGATCTCGTCCGCGCGAATCTGTGCCATCGCTCTTTACTCCCTGAGGAGACGTTCCCGAAGCTGC
>JAHFDE010000162.1 GCA_023249165.1 Candidatus Methylomirabilota bacterium
AATCACGGTGACAAAGTCGTACTGGGGGTTGGTGCTCGTGTCAAACGCGTTAGAATCGTATGCTTCTTCGACCATAAGGTCGAACAGGATTTGCCCCGGTTGGATCAGATCGAGTCGGCGCTGAAAGCGGTCGATGAGGCCGGGGGCCGGCGGTGGGGTTGTCGGACCAGGCGCTTGGAGATCGAGGACGTCCGCTGGGACCGGCGCGCCAGGCAATGTCATAGGAGCCCGCGGAGGAGCCTTTTCCACTTCCTCTGGTGGTTTTTCCTCGGGTTTCGTTGGGGCTGTGGGCGCCTCTGTCGGCGGGGCAGGAGGTGGCATAGCAGGAGCTGGAGAACGCTCCTGCGCGGAGACCTGAACGGCAGGCGAAACCACAGAGAATAGGGCAAAAACCGTGAGACCAACGAGCAACGGAGCGCGAATGCCCGTCCCCACTCGCCCTCTCTTCAGAAGATCAGAACAGTCCCCCTTGCGGGACAAAGACCACGTCCCCAGGCTTGAGAACCACATCTTTCGCCCCCTGGGGATTGTCCATGATCTTCTCTACATCCACCGGAATAATTTGCTTTCCACTCCCCTCCTCCCGGATGATGACGGTCCGGGAGGGCTTGGCAAACTGGCTGAATCCCCCCGCTCGGGCCAACACCTGCAGGATGGTCAATCCGCTTTCCTGTTCTAGGGGAATCGTGCCAGGATTCTTGACCTCTCCCATGACGAAGACGGCGTTCTTGGGACTGGCCGGCACGACCACGACGTCTTCTGGCTTGAGGATGATGTTCTGGGAGAGATCGCCCTGCATGACAAGTTTCCGAAAATCCGCATCCAGCCGCCTATTCCCCCTGGCCACATAGCCGAGCGTCAAGTCCGCTCCGGGAGTCACGCCCCCGGCGAGGGCCAGGGCCTGAAGCAACGTAATCTCGCTCTTGCTAGAAAGCACCCCTGGCCTCGCCACGCCTCCCAAGACGTAGACGCGGTAGCTATTGATTTCTCGGAGGCTCACGCTCACCACCGGGCTTTTTATCTTCTCGCTCAGCGCGCGCGCGAGCCGGTCCGCGAGCTCCTCTGCCGTTAGACCCGCGGCCTGCACATCTCCCACGAGGGGAAACGAAATCTTTCCGCCTGGCGTGACGCTCGACACTGTATCGAGGTCTTTGTGCCCTAGCACGGAGATGAACAAGACATCGGCCGCCCCGATGACATACTCAGCCGCAAGAAGGGGCACCACTGCCAGAAGAAGCCATAAGAGGGACACCGTCACGAACAGGGTCCTCAATCGTCCAGACACCTTCTGATCTCCTCGCTCCGCCAACTGTTAACTGGCTCTCGCCCGGATACCGTCCTTTTTGATCCTTTTCAGCTTGTAGTGGAGTCCCCGCAGGCTAATACCCAATAGAGACGCGGCTGCCGTCTTGTTGCCACGCGTCTGACGTAAGGTATCTAGGATAAGCGCCTTTTCCATGTCGGATAACGTGCCCCCCGGTTCGTGCGACCCGGCGGTCTGAAAGACCGGGTGAAGGACCTGGCGGAGACTCACGATGTTAATGAAGTCCGTGTCGGCCATGACTCCGGCGCGTTCGATGCAATTCCGCAGTTCACGCACATTGCCCGGCCAGTCGTACTGGAGGAGGAGCCGGAGGGTCCCGGCGGTGACCCCGCGAATCTGTTTGTCGCTCTGCCGGTTCAGCTGCTGGACAAAGTGGTCGACGAGCAGGGGGATGTCCTCTTTCCGCTCGCGGAGCGGCGGGATCTTGATGCTCATGACGTCCAGGCGGTAGAAGAGATCTTCTCGGAAGTGGCCCGCCTTCACCAGGGCCGCCAGATCCCGATTGGTCGCGGTAAGGATGCGGACATCGACGCGGATAGAGTGGTTGCTCCCCACCCGGCGGAACTCCCGGTTCTGGATGAGCCGGAGGAGCTTCGCCTGCAGGGGGAGCGGGAGTTCCGCCACCTCGTCGAGGAACAGCGTCCCGGTGTCCGCCAGCTGGAAGACCCCGATGCGATCCCCAACGGCCGAGGTGAAGGCGCCCCGGACATGACCGAACATCTCGCTCTCCATGAGCCCCTCCGGGATGGCGGCACAATCGAGCACGACGAAGGGCCGCCCCCGTCGGCGGCCAGTCTCATGGATCGCCCTGGCGATAAGCTCCTTGCCTGTGCCACTATCCCCGTAGAGGCAGACGTTCGCATCCGAAGGGGCCACCTTGCTGATCCAGTGGTAGACCTCCTGCATGGTCTCGGAATCGCCGATGATCTCCGGCAGGGGGCGGGCGACGCTCCGCTTGGAAGGCTTGGCTAAGCCCAGTCCGTCCGCCGCGCACAGTTGGCTCCGCGTTACCGCCCGGTGGAGCGCGGTGAGCACCGCCGCCCGGCTCAGGGGCTTGGTCAGGACCTCGAAGGCCCCGGCTGCCACCTCGCCCCGCCCATTCACCTCCCCGGTGACGGCGATGATGGGGATGGAGGGGGCCTCGCGCTGAAGGGCCGCTAAGAACCTCCGTCCATCAGCAGGCGTTTCATCCAGGTCAATGACGGCTGCGTGAAACCTCCTTTCACGGATTTCACCGACGATTTTGCGTGCCTCCGACCACGAAGCGATTGGCACACTCGGCATGGAGCACGACGAAACTAAACCCTGGATATATGCTGCAGCGGCCGAGGAGCCTCCCACTACCAAGATCTCAGACCGCTCCATCCCACACCTCCAATTTGGGAGAATATTCTTACATTAGAACGAGCGTATTATCTTATACCTGTGTAGGAAAATATCGGCTCACTCGAGCAATCAAACCTCCAATCGTTCCTTTTTTTAGTTTGCACAGTTGAGGGTCATGCAAGAGATGCACCACCTCCTTACCTATCCCCAGGAGAGCAGAAATTACGAGGCCTTCTCCACCGACCCGGGTGAAGAAGGAACTTCGCATAGCATCAACTGTGGTGAAAAATTTGCACGGCTAGACTGGTAATCTGATAATCTTTTATCCAAACGCCGCTCCTTTGTCAATAGATTTTTGCCTACCTCTTCTCCCTCTACGCCCAGGTCTCCGCGCAAAAATCGCTTGCATAACGCGAGGCTGACGTAATATGAAGACAAGGTAGCAAACAAGAAACCCGCTAGGGGAGAAGCCTCGGTGCGCCGCGGGCGGCAGATATTGATCGTCGATAATGACCGGGTCATTCTGGAGGCTGTGAGCGACATGCTTTCGGCGAAGGAGTACCAGGTGACCAAGGCCCACGACGGCCTTGAGGCGCTAGAACGATTCCGAGAGAGTCAATTTGACCTGGTGATCATCGACATCGTGCTTCCCAAAATCGATGGCCACGACCTCTGTCGTTTGATCAGGCAAGACGAGCGGGGCCGCTTGCTACCCATCATTGCCCTGACGGCGTTGGGCCCGCAGGATGTCGCCAAGCTCTCTGGCCTCAGCGCCGACGCGTACGTGGCCAAGGGCCCATTAACAGTGATTTTCCCCAACATCCTCGAGGCCATCAAATCGGTGTTGTCCGGTCGTCGCAGGCCTCTCGGGGAGCAGAGAATTTTCGGCTATGAAGGGTTCCGCCCCCGCCGCATCGTATCGGAACTGTTCGATTTAAACCGGCACTACCGCCGCCTTGTGCATTGCCTCGCCGATGTGGTCATCGAGCTGGACGCCCATGCAAGGATCGTTTCGGCCAACCCCTTTGCGTTACGGCTGCTCGGGCGATCCGAGGCAGAGGTGACAGGGCTGGCGTTCGGTGACCTGCTCACCCCCCGGGGCCGGACTGCGTTTCAAACCTTTCTGGCTCGTCTGTCCCAAGACCCTGTTGGCATGGCATCAGTAGCGGAGCTGAGACTCGTTGGAAGCAGCCGTCGCCTCCGGTGCCACCCCGTTCTCGATAACGGAGGAATTGTGGGCTTCCTCATTACGGGGGGCTCCTGAAGACCTTTCGGAGGCCTTGTGTTTGTCTTCGGAACCCTCCTATGACGTGTCTCGACCGTTCGAGGTCTATCTCCGTCGACCTTTCAAGGTGTAGCAACCGTGCTTCAGTGTACCTTTTTCATAGTGTCGATCAGGACGCAGACCTGCTCTCTTTCTCGCTTATCACCCCCCCCACGCGTGAGGTCTTCATCTCCCAATCCGTTGGAAAAGACGCAAGAAGAGGCGGCTTCTTCATGGAACAGGCTATTTATTTTGGGGAGAATCCTCCTCAACGGCTCTCCCCAGGCACGAGTTGGCACAGCAGTTGCTCCCCCGGAAGCGGAAGACAAGGTGATGAGTCTCGGTCCCCGCACTCCTTTCCCTTATCTGGATCCACGCGAGAGGCGGAATTCGAAGTCACCCCTGACAGTGTAGGCTTCCAGGAAAGCATGATTGGCCCGACCTGATATCGCACGCGGATAAGGAGGCCACACCATCATGGAAGCAT
>JAHFDE010000036.1 GCA_023249165.1 Candidatus Methylomirabilota bacterium
GCATTCGACGCCAGTGATTCGGGCAACCGGCTGAGGAGTCGTGGCCCCAGATCCTGCAAGGGGCCTGGCAGGCTGAGCCGGGGGGCGCTTCCCGCATGAAAGACGAGGCCGAAAATCGGCTGCAGCGCCCCTGCTGAAACCGCGCCCAAGGCGGAGACGACGACCGTGGAGAAGATCGCCAGTACCACGCGCGCTTTGTACGGTCGGACGTAGCGAAAAAGACGAAGCAGGTTTCTCATTGGTTCCCCTGGTTTGCGTTTGTTGGGTTTGTTGGGTGCATTGGGTCTGTTGGGTTCATGGCCGTATTTCGCCCGTTCCGGTAGCTCGCCTCACTCGTAAACCCTGGTGCCGCAAGTAACCCTATGAACCCTAGAAACCCAATAAACTCTATCAACCGTGGGCGGCGGCGGCGATCCGGAGAAGCGACCGCAGGAGCGACTCGAGCTCCCTGAGCGGCCACATGGTGGATCCATCCGATGGGGCGCGATCCGGATCCGGGTGGACCTCCATGAAGATGGCATCACAGCCTGCCGCCACCGCCGCGCGCGCCAGATGGGGGACATACTCCCTGAGGCCCCCCGAGGCCACACCGGCCCCCCCGGGAAGCTGAAGGCTATGGGTAGCATCAAAGACCACTGGGTAACCGATGGCCCGCATCATCGGCAAGGCCCGCATATCGACGACGAGGTTGTTGTAGCCAAAGCTCGTCCCGCGCTCGGTGATCAACAGTCGGTGATTGCCGGTGGAGACCACCTTGTCCACCACCCGGGGAACCTCGCCCGGTGAGAGGAACTGTCCCTTCTTCACGTTGACGGCCCGGCCACTGTGGCCCGCAGCGAGGAGGAGGTCGGTCTGTCGGCAGAGGAAGGCCGGGATCTGCAGCGCGTCCACGACCTCTGCTGCCAGTGCAACCTGGGCGACCTCATGCACGTCGGTGAGGACCGGCACTCCGGTCTTTTCCCGCACCCGGCGGAGGCACTCGAGCCCCCGCTCGATCCCCGGCCCCCGGAAGGACTGGAGCGAGGTTCGGTTCGCCTTGTCGTAGGAGGACTTGAGGACGACGGGAACCCCCACTCGGCCGCAGATTTCCTGCAGCTCCTCCGCCACCATGAGGAGGGGCTCCTCCCCCTCGATCACACACGGCCCGGCAATGAGGGCCAGCGGGTTGTTCCCCCCGATCCTCACCTGGCCTATCGAGACCTCACGCGTCCGCACGGCTACCTTCTCTCCCCCGGGCCAGACCAGGCGCGGTCGAGAGGCGTCCCCTCATTGCTGCTTCGCTGCTTCCGGTACTGGAGGGTCGCCCGGATGAAGGCCCGGAAGAGGGGGTGAGGCTGTCCCGGGCGGGACTTGAATTCCGGATGAAACTGACAGCCCACGAACCACGGATGATCGGCAAGTTCGATCATCTCCACCAACTTCCCGTCGGGCGATGCCCCGCTCATGACGAGCCCATGCCTCTCCAGGAGGTCCCGGTGTTCGTTGCTCACCTCGTATCGGTGTCGGTGCCGCTCCGCGACCTCATCCTTGCCGTACGCCTCAAAGGCCCGGGAGTCGTGCCGCAGGCGACACGGGTATGCCCCCAGCCGCATACTTCCTCCCAAATTGGTGATCCCTCGCTGTTCGGGCATCAGGTCGATGACCGGATGCGGGGTCTCGAGATCAAACTCTCGACTATTCGCCCCTCTGAGATTGCAGACCTGGCGGGCGAACTCGATCACGGCGCACTGCATCCCCAGACAGATGCCGAAAAACGGAATCTCTTCCTCTCGCGCATACGTGATCGCCGCAATCTTCCCCTCGATCCCGCGGGTGCCAAACCCTCCGGGAACCAGGACTCCCGAGACGCCATCGAGGCAGGCCTTGGGGCCCTCCTGCTCGATCCGCTCCGCCACCACCGCCCTGATCTCCACGCGGCAATCATTGGCGATCCCTCCATGGCAGATCGCCTCGGTGAGGCTCTTGTACGCGTCCTTCAGCTCCAGATACTTTCCGACGACGGCGATCGAGGTGACGGTGGACGGGCTCTGGATCTTCTGAAACATCTGCTCCCAGGCTCTCAGGTTCTGCTCCTGCGCCTCCAGGTTCAGGATCTCCACCAGGATATCGTCCAGGCCTTCGCTGTGCAGGACGAGGGGGACCTCGTAAATCGAGGAGACATCCTTGGCGGTGATGACCGCGCGCTCCGAGACATTACAGAAAAGGGCGATCTTGGCCTTGAGCTCCTTGGGGAGGAGCCGGTCGGTTCGGCACAGGAGGACGTCCGGCTGGATCCCAATCTGGAGCAGCTCCTTTACGCTGTGCTGGGTCGGTTTGGACTTCAGCTCGCCGGCGGTGCCGATGTAGGGGACCAAGGTCAGATGCAGGTAGGCCACGTTCTCCCGACCCACGTCGCTTCGAAACTGCCGAATGGCCTCGAGGAAGGGGAGGCCCTCGATGTCGCCCACCGTGCCCCCCACCTCGACGATCACCACATCGACCCCCTTGCTCACGCGGTAGATCGACCGCTTGATCTCGTCGGTAATGTGCGGAATCACCTGGACCGTCCCGCCGAGGTAATCGCCTCGCCGCTCCTTCATGATGACGTTGTAATACACCTGCCCGGTGGTGACGTTGTTGTCTCGGGTCAACCGGGCACTCGTAAACCGCTCGTAATGGCCCAGGTCCAGGTCGGTCTCCGAGCCGTCATCGGTCACAAAGACCTCGCCATGCTGGAAGGGGCTCATGGTGCCAGGATCCACGTTGATGTAGGGATCGAACTTGAGGAGGGTCACTTTGAGGCCACGACTCTCCAGCAGACACCCGATGGAGGCAGCCGCCAATCCCTTTCCCAGGGATGACATGACTCCACCGGTCACAAAGACATACTTCGTCGTCATCGCTCCCCCATCCTATGCGTCACCTGCCTCCCGCCAGACGGTCGCCGCCACCATCCGCTCGATCCGCGCCAGGTCCTCCGGCGTATCCACGCCGATGCTGTCGTATTTCGTCTCGACGACCCTGATCCGGTACCCGTACTCCAACGCCCGCAGCTGTTCCAATCGCTCGGTCTCCTCGAGCGGGGACGGGGCCAGCCGGGCCAGCTCAAGGAGAAAATCGCGTCGGTACACATAGAGGCCGATGTGTTTGTAGTACAGTGGCTGAGGGCCGAGGACTGAGGACTGAGCTCCCCCCTCTCCTTCAACCCCTGACCTCGCACCTCGGACCTCAGTCCTCAGTCCTCGGTGGTAGGGGATGGGGGCACGGGAGAAGTACAGGGCGAATCCCCGGCAGTCCCGAACCACCTTGACCACATGCGGGCTGTGGCACTCGTCCTCCGCCTCGAGCCGACGGCAGACCGTCCCCATGACCAGGTCCGCCTCAACAAAAAAAGGGGCCACCGCCTCATCGATCATGGCCGGCTCGATGAGGGGCTCGTCCCCCTGGATGTTGACGACCAGCTCGGAGTTCAGGGAGGCGGCGACCTCCGCAACGCGATCTGTTCCGGACGGGTGATGCGCCGCCGTCAGTTGGACCTCCCCGCCAAATGCAGCGACCGTATCCCGAATTCGGACGTCATCGGTCGCCACCACCACCCGCGCCAGCGTCTTGCTCCGACGGGCCCGTTCGTACACATGGTGAACCAGTGGTCGTCCGCAGAGCGCAGCGAGCGGCTTGCCAGGGAACCGAGAGGAGGCGTAGCGGGCCGGGATGACCCCTACCGCCTTCACGATGCTACTCCTCCTTCTGTGCCAAGGCGCGCTGGAGCTCTGCCGAACTCACCGTTGCGGTTCCTCGCTTCCCCACCACCACGCCGGCGGCGTGGTTGGCGATGTGGGCCGCCTCCACCATCGTCGCCTTGGAACAGAGGGCAAGGGCCATGGCCCCGACCACCGTGTCCCCTGCCCCGGTGACATCGTACACCTCTTTCGCCACCGCCGGGATATGGCTGACACGACCGTCCGCCTCGAACAGGGACATCCCCTTCTCCCCGCGCGTGACGAGCACCGCCTGAACCCTCAGGATATTGACGAGATGTCGCCCCGCCTCCACGACCTCTGCTTCACTCCGAATGGGCCGCCCCCAGGCGGTCGCCGCTTCCCAATGATTGGGCGTGAGCACGCTGACATTGCGATACATGTCAAAGTGATTGACCTTGGGGTCCACCACGACCACTACCCCACGAGCGCGGGCCAGCGGAAGGATCTCCTGGAGGAGCCGACCGCCGATCACTCCCTTTCCGTAATCGGAAATGATGAGGGCATCGACAGAGGCCAGGCGATCCCGGACCAACTCCTCAATCCTCCCCCGGATCTCGTCACCCACATCATCCGTGGACTCCCGGTCAAATCGTACCACGTGTTGGGGCCCGGCGACAACCCGGGTCTTGCGCGTGGTCTTCCGCGACCGATCCACGACCATGCCATCCGACTTCACCCCGATCTGCTCGATCTCGTGGATCAAGCGCTCTGCCATGCCATCGCCACCTACGACGCCGACCAGATCCGCCTGCCCCCCGAGGGCGCGCACGTTGGCCACCACATTGGCAGCGCCCCCCAGGCGGACATACTCGTGCTCCACCTCGACGATGGGGACCGGGGCCTCGGGCGAAATCCGTGAGACGCCTCCCCAGATATATTCGTCCACCATGATATCCCCGACGACCAGGATCTTCCTTCGGGGAAACCGGTCCAACAGTTCATGAAATGCGAAGGGGGGGTGGTGTGGCTCGGAAATCCTCACGAGAGTGACCTCCGGCGAAAGTAGTTCCAGACCAATTGGAAAAAGATGTTCGAGCGGCACAGCGCCAGAATGAACTTCCGGTGTCGCTCGAAATCTGCACACCGTCTCACCAGCTCTGGCAGGTCGGAGTCGTGGTAGGCGCGGATCAGGCGGTCGATCTGCTCATCCGAGAGCATCCCTCCCACGCGCCGGAAGAAAGAGCCCACCCGAAGCTCGACGCCGATCTCCTGCCGCCACCGCCGCTCGTACTCACCGAGGACTCGTTCGCTGAGATCCCCGAGGCGAAAGGCCCGGTCGAGCGTCGCGGCCGCCATATCACCGCAGAGGATCCCGTACGAGATGCCCCCGCCCGTCGTCACCTTCACCTGCCCCGCTGCATCTCCGACCAGCAGGATCCTGTCGCGAAAGCTGCGACAGATATTGGCAATGGGAATCGCCTTCCGCTTGATCTGAGTCACCGGCTGACGAAGTCGAGAGGCGATGGATGGGTGCTGCAGAAACCGTCTGAGGTACTCCACGGCCCCGGCACCGTTACAGACCCCCACCCGCGCCACGGGGCCAGCCGGAATAGCCCAGGCAAAGCTGCCCGGGGCCACGTCTCGCCCCAGATACACCTCCACGCGGTCTACGCCTTCCATGCTGGCTTCAGCCTGGGCCGCCTGCAGAAAGGCAGAGGGTCGCTTGAGTTCCAGGGCCCGAAGCAACCCGTAGCGGATGCCGGTGGCTACCACGACCGACCGCGCCCTGAAGGTCATCCGGGCCTCGTCGCCCTCCGGTCCCCTCTGGACCGCCGTCACCGTCACATGATCGTTGTGCTGCTCCAGGCCGACACATCGGACCCGCAAGAGGTAGCTGGCGCCACAGGCGATGGCCCGCTGCGCCATCGTCTGATCAAACTCACAGCGGCGGACCACATAGGCCATCACCCGATCGGCCCCGACCGTCGCGCAGCTGCCCCTGGGCGAGAAAAAGGTGGCGGAATTGAATCCGCGGATAACCGAGTCACGAGGAAGGTCAAATCGCTCGAAAGCCTCCGCCCCGATAAGGCCCGAGCAGTTCGTTGGCACGCCGATCTGTGGATGTTCTTCCAGGACGAGGACCGTGTACCCTCGCTGGGCCAGGCTGGCCGCCGTCTGGCTCCCTGCCGGCCCAGCCCCCACCACGATCACATCGTGCATAGAGGCCTCTCCGCTACGTTCGCCACTCTCCGGGTCGCGGGGGAAGTCACTCCTTCGCTCGCCACTTCTTCGGCTGGTTCCCTCCTTCCACGCTCGGGCCCTGAACAAACCGTTTAACAATACCCTTGAACCTTCCGCTGGTCAACAAGAAATCGGGCACGTGAGAAGGCGCGGCTAGTGCCGTTCCAACGTACTGTCCGAAAACGGGCCAGGCCCGTTCCAACTAGGGAACGGGCCAAGGGAGCCAGCAAGTGCCGTTCCAAAATTATTGCCTCGAACACGGGTAGGGAGCCCAGCTCGCCTGTACTTGGCACCGCACACCTCTGTACTGGTGTACTGGCTGAGAAAAGTTGGAACGGCACAAGCCTGCTCTTGGCAGTTTGGAACGGCACTAGAGGCTGCCGCGACGCGGAAGGATGAGCAGCCTCCACAGCCCCACGACCGAACAGAGGACCAGCACAAGACTCATGATCTGGGCGGCCCGGAAAGGCCCCAGCATGAGGCTATCGATCCTGAGCCCCTCAATGAAAAACCGCCCGAGAGAGTAGAGCCCGAGATAGCTGAGAAACAGCGCCCCCCGGACCGCCTCCAGGCGTTTCCTGAGGAGGCCGAAGAGCAAGACAAAGACGGCGAAATCCCAGATGGATTCATACAGGAAGGTCGGATGGAAGTACTCGTATTCCGCCAGATGGGGGGGTCGATGGCCCGGATCGATATACAGCTTCCAGGGAAGGTCGGTGGGGGTCCCAAAGGCCTCCTGATTGAAGAAGTTTCCCCACCGCCCGATGGCCTGTCCCAGAGCGAGTGGAGGGGCAGCGATGTCCAGATACGCCAAGGCGGGAAGGCTTCGCCGCCACGCCACGAAGGCCCCAGCGGAGACCCCGGCCAGCAGCCCGCCGTGAATCGCCAGCCCCCCTTCCCAGACCGCGAAGATCCTCCAGGGGGAGAGGGCGTAGTGGTCCCAGTTGAAGAGGACATAGTAGAGCCGGGCCCCCACCAGGGCAGCGATGATAGCGATCACTGCCACATTGATGAGCTGCTCGGGGTCTTCCCCCCGACGCCGGGCCTCCCGCTCGGCGAGAAAGATCCCGAGGAAAACAGCCGTCGCGATGAGGAGGCCGTACCAGCGAATCGCGACCGGCCCGATCTGAATGGCGATGGCGCCCGGTGAGGCAAACATCTCGGTCCTCAGTCGAATCCCCTCACGTCCCCCGATCCCTTAACCGGAACTCTAGCCCACGAATCCAATCCTGCAGGGCCTCCCGGGTGCTCCGGAAGGCCAGGTCCTCCCAGGGGAGTGCCCCTGTAGGAAAGAAGGCAACTTCTTCCGCTTCTTCTCCTGCTCGCGGTTCTCCCCCGACGATGCGGGAGAGGTAGACGACGGTCACGACCGGCGATCCTCGGTAGGAATAGACGTTGAGCAGGGAAAGCTCGTCGATCTCCAGTGCGACCTCTTCTCGCGTCTCCCTCACCGCCGCCTCCTCCACGCTCTCACCGAGCTCAACGTAGCCGGCGGGAAAGGTCCACTTCCCCCGGGCAGGCTCGATCTTACGCCGTAAGAGGAGCACGCGGCCG
Organism: Candidatus Methylomirabilota bacterium; assembly: GCA_023249165.1. Taxonomy (GTDB): domain Bacteria; phylum Methylomirabilota; class Methylomirabilia; order Methylomirabilales; family CSP1-5; genus CSP1-5. The sequence continues at coordinate 7,476 of JAHFDE010000036.1, forward strand.
TCGTGGACGGGAATCACCCCGGCCACCACCTTCGGGTTGCGGTAGAGGATGAACCCGCAGGACCGGCAGACCGGCCGCTCCCTCCCCTCCGCCTCAACCCACTGCCACGTCAGGCGGCCACCGCAATCGGGACAGAAAGTGCTCCCTGGCGTCACCATCCACGGATCCTCCGACCGGTTAAGGCGCCCGGACGGGGATCCCTGTCCGGGGTCTCAAAAGCATATACAACAATGGGTGGCTCACCGGCTCCAGGCTGCGCCCGCACGTTCTGTTCGAGATCTGCTGAGTGCTCTTCCGTAGCGAAGACCAACGGACTCTGACCCTCTTTCCTCGGGAGATCGGAAGCACCGAGGACGTCTCTCTGCATGAGACTCCTGCGACAACAGATAGCAGGGTGAGAAGAAGGATTCTCTGGTGCCGGCTCGGTTCTACAGAACCCAGAGAGAGGGTGCTCATCGGGCACCATGCGGGCAAACCACTGGGGTCGTGAGAGCAACCTGAGCCCCCACGCACACGAAAGCTCTAGGCCCCACGGGGGATGAGAGCGCATCAGGAAAGGGGGTCAGCTCTTCTTGGAGGTCTTGGCGAAAAAGGAGCCCAGGAGGGGTTCCGCATCCTTCGACCCGCAGGTGGGACAGGCGATCCCTCCTGCCTCCCGCTCCTTGATCGTCAGGGTCACACTGAAGGGCTTGTTACATTTTTTGCAATGAAATTCATAAAAAGGCATCCTCCCGCCCTCCATCTTCGACAATGCCAACCGCCTCGTCAGGCGACCCGACGGCATAGGAGCAGCCCCTGCACTATGAGGCCTCGCGGAGCTTGCGAATCCGGCGCTTGAGGCGCTTGATCCCCGCCCGGGCCTCTCTCAACCCGTTAGAATCCTGTGCCGCCAGCGCCTGGTCTCGCCGGCCCCTGAACAGCCGAATCTGGCCCTTCAAGTCCGTGACAGTCTGCCCTGTGGGTGCAGCGGCATCGCTTTTTGGACGAAGCCCGAGGCGCACCTCCTCGGCAATGATCGCTTCGATGATCTCCTCTTTCTTCATCCCCGAGACCCCCTGGATCTCGGGGTATTTCTCCATGCAGAACTGTCTCAGCTTGGTGGCGGTCAGCTTCTCAAGCTCCCCCCGCTCCATCATGCCCCCTCCCGCTGCTCAGTGTCCCTCCACGAAGGCAGCTACCCCCTGAGCCTCCGCCAGCATTCCTCCTCGAGGTGCTCCCGCAAGAGTCGCTCAAAGCGGGGTCGCAGGACGAGATCGAACACATGAGCCTTATCAGGAAACAGCGTGAGGACCCGCGCTCGGGCAGTCTCAATCGTCCGTGCTCCCTCTGCCCGGGTCATCGGGCCGACCGTGAGTCGCCAGGCCGTCGCGTCGGCCAACCACTTCAGGAGCTGCATCTGCTCTTCTTCACGCTGAACCGCCTCGTGATCGACCATGGCTATCTGTCAGGGACGCCTCTATACACGCGGTCATCCTCACGCACCCGCTCCCGGACCTTGATTCCGACCACCTGTCCCGGACCCGCCGACTGCACCGGCTTGCGATCCATCTCCATCGACTCCACCTTCTGGGACAAGTCGGTGGTCTTCCCCCGGATGCGGATGTCGTCCCCGACGCGCAACTCGCCGGCCCGGACCTCAATGAGGGCGACCCCGACTTTCCCGTAATAATGGGTCACCCGCCCAACCTCAACCTCACCCATCGCATACTCCTGAATCGTGGTCGCTGTGATTGAGGCCGAACCCACGGCCCCCTTGCAGGGTACCCTATCATCCCCCCCTTTGCCTTGTCAACTTCGGCCCAGATCACCCAACCAGGAGCGCAAAGGTGTCGGGAACCTTTTTCTTGACGACCGTGTCGCGTGCAAGTAAAGTCTTGGGTTGTGCGCCGCCGTTACGTGCGTCGGACATGAAGCCGGAGATCGCATTGGTTGTTTTTTCCCTCGTCATTCCGACATATAATGAGAGCCAAAATATTCGTCCTTTGATCCGCCAGCTCACATCTGCCTTAGAGAACGTTATAGATAATTATGAAATCATCGTCGTGGATGACGACAGTCCTGACGGAACCTGGAAAATCGCCGAGGAGCTCGCACGACAAAATTCTCACCTCAGAATTATGCGGCGCCGTGGCGAGAAAGGACTCGCGACAGCCGTTGTGCTCGGATGGAAGGAGGCCAATGGAGAAATTCTGGGGGTCATGGACGGAGATTTACAGCACCCGCCCGAGATCCTACCGACCTTGCTAAAATTAATGCTGAGTACCCATGCGGACATCGTTGTTGCCAGTAGAAATGTGGCCGGCGGTGGCGTCAGTGAGTGGAGCTTGCGTCGAAGGCTTGTATCGTGGGGGGCAGCCTGCCTGACGACCCTGATGCTTCCAGGCATCCTACGGATCGTGCGGGACCCCATGTCCGGATATTTCGTCATTCGACGTTCTGTTATCCCGTTCGGTGATTTAAGGCCCGTCGGATACAAAATCCTTCTCGAGGTGATGGCGAGAGGGAAGTACGACACCATTGTCGAAGTGCCTTATGTTTTCGAAGAACGAAAACACGGTGCGAGCAAACTGGGTCCCAAGCAGCAGTGGGAGTTCTTGAGACACTTAGGGCGGCTAGGATGGGAGACCGGCCAGATTGGGCGCTTTTTCCGTTTTTGCGCGGTGGGAGGCTCGGGTGTTGTCGTCAACGTCGCAACACTCTCCCTTCTTACCGAGATTGGCGGTCTGTATTATCTCTATTCGTCTATTGTGGCAGTGGAAACAGCCATCATGAGCAATTTTGTTTTGAACGAGTATTGGACCTTTCAGGATAGATCGAACCAGCGGCCGGGCCTAAGAGATCGGCTCAGACGACTTGCGAAATTCAATCTCCTATGTGCCGTCGGTGCCATCGTGAACGTCACAGTGCTGTGGGTTTTGACCGATCTGGCAGGTGTATATTATGTCGCCAGTAACCTCGTTGGATTGGGGGCCGCGACGCTGTGGAATTATGGGCTCAACGCGAACATCACCTGGGAAAGGGCGATTACGAGAAACGTGGTCACGGGTGAAGACAAAGACGGGTCGAGATGGCGAAGGATATGCAAGCGGTGGCCGAAGTAGCGCAAAGGTGCATGCGCTTTCAATCCCGCGACTAGCATCTGTCGTGTTGTGACCAACATCATGTCTGTGAGAACCGACCAGAGCGAACCCGACAGGATTATCCTCAAGGCGGCAGTCGAAGCGCCGACCGCAGGGTTGGGGTCGCGGGACAAGCGCGCGCTGTGGGCCGCCGTGGCCATTTGGGTTCTGCCCATGCTGGTTGTTGCCTTCATGGTCATCGCACAGCCCATGAAACGCACGGTGACGCCCGTGTACCACGACGCGGTCACGCATTGGTGGGAGGGCACGAAACTCTACGGAAGATCCACGGCGTTCAAATACCTGCCCCACTTCGCGCCCTTGTTCACGCCATTTCACGCGCTGCCCCGGCCCTGGGGCGATGTGCTGTGGCGGCTGGGGGCTGCCGCCTTGCTGGCCACGGGATTGTGGCGCGCGCTGCGCCTGCAGTTTGGCTCCGAGGCGCCGCGCGTGTTCCTGTGGGCATCAGTGCTGACGGTACCGCTAAGCCTGGCTGCACTGCGCAATGGTCAGGCCAACGCGCTCTTTTCCGCTCTCACACTCCACGCTGTCGCATGCCTGCCCCGCCAGCAGTGGTGGACGGCAACCGTGCTGGCGGTGCTTGCCGTGGCTGTGAAACCGATCGGCGTAGTCCTGGTGCTGCTCGCTCCATTTGTTTACCCGGCGCTGCGATGGCGACTGGCGCTGGCAGTATTTGTCTTGGCGGTTTTCCCCTTTGTGCTTCGCAGTCCGGAATACGTGCTGGAGCAGCACGGCGAGTTCCTTGAAAACCTTCGCGTCTCTGTCGCTGTGACCGGTCATCAGTTTGCCGACATTCACGGCATCCTGCGGACCTTCGGCACGGAACTGCCGTCGAGTACCTCCACCGTCGTGCGCGTGCTGACGGGCGCCGCAACCCTCGCGCTGTGGTGGCTGGGGTCCCGGCGGCTGCGCGAACCGGCCCAAGCAATGTGGTTGCACGCGCTCACGGCTTCATACCTCATGTTGTTTAACCCGATGAATGAAGAAAATGCCTACGTCATCCTGGCACCCGCCTTGGCGTTTTGGGCAATGTGCCTTTTGACAAAGGTCACCACCCGGCCGCTGGGCTGGGCGGTTGTCTTCATGGCGCTCTCGATGGGGTTGCTGCCCAACGTGCTGCGACCGCTGTCCGGCAACTCTTTCGCGCTCTTTTGGCATCCGGTGATGACGCTGCTGTTTGTCAGCCTGCTGGCGCAATACCATTGGCGCCAGGGCAGTCGCGCCGCGCCGACGGGTCCGATGTATTTGACCTGATTTCTCCCCGCGAACGGAACTCCTCCCCTCCCTCGGAGCGACTCAGGCTTTCCTTCCAGACCTTCTCCCGTGGCGGTTCGTGCGGAGTATCCAAGCCCGAGAGGGTTGACGGGGGGGAACTTTCGGCATACCGTAGGGCGGACATGGGGAGATCGACGGATGCGTGATATCTTTCGCCTCGCCAAACGCCCTGGGATGACGACCCGATCGGGACGCCGCCGCTCCCGGTGGATTCTGATTCTCCTCCTCATTGCGCTCGTCGTGGTGGCGAACCAGTCGATTCCCCTCTACATCGACTGGCTCTGGTTCGAGGCGGTCGGATTCTCGTCCGTCTTGCTCACGATCCTCCTCACTCAAGGGCTCCTCGCCCTCCTTTGGGGGGGGATTTGCTTCACCATCCTCTCCCTGAACCTGTTCCTGGTCCACCGCTCCCCAGCCACCGACGTCCTCATAGAGCTTGAGGATCACCTGGGACTGCCCGGCCGCTTCATCCTCGAGCGGTACACCAAGCGGTTCCTCCTCCCCGTGACCGGTGCCCTCAGTCTCCTGGCAGCCCTGCAGGCCATCGACCAATGGGGGCCAGTCCTCCGCTTCCTCTATCCCACTCCCTTTCAGGTGCAAGATCCCCTGTTCCACAACGACCTGAGCTTCTACATCTTCCATCTGCCGTTTTTCAACTTCCTCTATCAGTCGCTGATGACCGTTCTGGTCCTCAGCGGCCTTTTGACGGCCCTCGCGTACATCCCCTATCGAGGCATCCAGATCACCGGCCAGGGCCTCCGCTTCAGCCGCTGGGCCCGCAACCACCTCCTCTGCCTGATCGGCGCCCTCCTCTTCCTGAAGGCCTGGGGGTATCACCTGAGCACCTACGATCTGCTCACCTCTCCCCGCGGAGTGGTCTTCGGCGCCAGCTATACCGACCAGTTCGCCACCCTGCCTGCCCTCAGAGCGCTGACCGTCCTGGCGGTCCTCTGTGGGGCCCTCGCGGTGACCCGGATCTGGTGGGAGCGCCTCACCCCCTTCCTGCTCGGCCTCGCCACCCTGATCGGGGTCGCCGTCATCGGCCAGATGGTCTACCCCAGCCTGTTGCAACGCTTTCGAGTCGCCCCCAACGAACTGGATCTGGAGACCCCGTACATCCTCCGCAACATCCACTTCACCCGGACCGCGTATGGCCTTGGTCAGATCGAGGAGGTCGAGTTTCCGGCCGACGAGAATCTGAGTCTTGCCGATCTCCGGAAAAACGAACTGACCGTTAGTAACATCCGGCTGTGGGACCCTCGGCCGCTCCTCGCCACCTTCGCCCAGCTTCAGGAGATCCGCACGTACTATAAATTCGTCGATGTGGACGTCGATCGCTACCGGCTGAACGGGCGCACCGAGCAGGTGATGCTGTCTCCCCGGGAGCTCTCCACCGATCATCTGCCCAGCCGGGGGATCTGGATCAATGAGCATCTGACCTTCACCCATGGGTATGGGGCGGTCCTGGCCCCCGTCAACCGCGTGAGCCCGGAGGGACTCCCGGTCCTCTATATCAAGGACATCCCGCCGGTTTCGAGCATCCCGCTCCGGATCAGCCGCCCGGAGATCTATTACGGCGAATTGGGCAACGAGTACGTCTTCGTAAACACCGGGAGTAAGGAGCTGGACTATCCGGCAGGAGGGGAGAATGTCTACACCACCTATCAGGGGAAAGGCGGGGTGCCTGTCGGATCGCTCTTCCGGAAGGCCCTTTTCGCACTCCGCTTCCGGGACTTCCGCATCCTCTTTTCCCAGGAGATCGTTCCGGAGAGCCGGGTGATGCTGTACCGGCGTGTCGGCGAACGCGCCCGGAAGGTCGCCCCGTTCCTCCGCTACGAGCCAGACCCTTATCTGGTCATCGCCCAGGATGGACGACTCTTCTGGATCCTCGACGCCTACACCACAAGCGACCGGTACCCCTACTCAGAGCCGACTCGCCAGGTGGGAAACTACATCCGCAATTCGGTCAAGGTGGTGGTCGACGCCTACCACGGATCCCTGAGCTTTTATGTCAGCGACCCGACCGATCCCCTCATCCAGACCTACGGCAAGATCTTCCCCGGGCTCTTTCAGCCGCTGGAGGCCATGCCGTTAGATCTCAAGGCCCACATCCGCTATCCCGAGACCTTCTTCGCGATCCAGGCGCAGAAGTACGCCACGTACCACATGAAGAGCCCCCAGGTCTTTTACAACAAGGAAGATGTCTGGAGCGTCCCCCGGCGGCAGGGAGAGAAGGACGTCCCCATGGAGCCCTACTATACCATCATGAAGCTTCCCGGGGGAAAGACCGAGGAGTTCATCCTCCTGATCCCCTTCACCCCGGCCCGGAAGGATAACATGTCGGCCTGGATGGCGGCCCGGAGCGACCCGCCCCATTACGGCACGCTGATCGTCTATACCATGCCCAAACAGAAACTGGTCTACGGACCGCGACAGATCGAGGCGCGACTCAACCAGGATGCCTTCATCTCTCAGCAGCTCTCCCTGTGGGGACAGCGGGGGTCGCAGGTGATCTATGGCCCGTTACTGGTCATTCCCATCGAGACCTCCCTCCTGTACGTCCAGCCGCTCTATCTGGCCGCCGAGCAGCAATCGCTGCCTGAGCTGAAACGGGTGATCGTCGCCTACGGAAACCAGATCGCCATGGAGGAGACGCTCGACCGAGCGCTCGCGAGGGTCTTCAGCAAGACACCCCTGCTTGCGACTCCGGGTCCGTCGCCGACGCCGCGCATTCCCTCCTCCATCCGCGAGTTGGCGAACAAGGCCCTCGAGCAGTATCACAAGGCCCAGGAGTTCCTACGGCAGGGCAACTTTGCGGGCTACGAGGTGGAACAGAGGCGGCTGGCAGAGACCTTAAAACTGCTCCGGGAGAATGCGGCTGCTCTCCCCTAGTTCGGGGCCTGCCTGGACGATCTTGATGCGCCTCTTTCATCGCTTGTGCGGTATTCGAGAAAACGTGTAGTACGGATCGAGCCATAGGGGAGGTGGGGATTCACGTGAACGTGTCGGTCGTCGTTCCGGTTTTCAATGAGGAGCGGAACATTCCGGAACTCGTGAGGCGATTGCGGAACGTTTTGGAGCCCTCTATCGACTTTGAAATCGTATTTGTCAACGATGGAAGCACCGACGGGACGTTTGAAGCGTTGCGAGAGCTCTTCGAGCAGGACGAGAGGATTAAGTCCGTCCATCTCTCTCGCAATTTTGGTCATCAGGCGGCAATTTGGGCGGGCCTGCGCGCGGCCGGCGCGGATGCCGTCGTCGTCATGGATGGCGACCTGCAGGATGCTCCAGAAGTCATCGCGGATTTCCTGAAAAGGTGGCACGAGGGATATGAAGTGGTTTAGTGCAACTAATCGGAGTGCCAACCCAACAATCATCATGCCTATCAGGACAGTCCATTTCCCCATCCGCTCGACTCACCGCTCTGGAGCAAAGAGGAACAGTGGAAGGCCCACCACGAGGATGCTCCAGTAGCTCACGCTCCGATCCAGCAGGGCAACGAACGTCGCCGTGGGCTGGTCCACATTCAGGAGCAGCAGCATTGCCACTATTGCTCCCTCGACCACCCCCAACCCGGCCACGGTTATCGGCAACGTCGTGAGGAGCGAGGCGGCCAAGGCTGCAAAAATCACAGCCGACGTTGGAATCGACAAACCGACCGCCCGGGTAGTGCAGAAGAGACGAGCCGCCTCGAGGGCCCAAACCAACGCGGTCATGCCCACGATCAAGGGGATCCTTTTACCGGAACCCGCAAGACCCTCGCAGAATCCCCGGAAGGGGGCCACCCACCTCGCCGG